>NZ_SMKM01000090.1 GCF_004348665.1 Actinomadura sp. GC306
GTACAGGTCCCGGGCGGGGGCCTGCTCGGCGACCGACCCGGCGTACATGACGACGATCCTGTCGGCGACGCCGGCGACGACGCCGAGGTCGTGGGTGATCAGCACCATGCCCATGCCCAGTTCCTTCTGGAGCCCGGCGAGCAGGCGCATGAGCTGCGCCTGGACGGTCACGTCGAGGGCGGTGGTCGGCTCGTCGGCGATCAGGACGTCCGGCTCCAGCGCGAGCGCCATCGCGATCATGGCGCGCTGCCGCATGCCGCCGGAGAACCGGTGCGGGTGGTCGCCGAACCGCCGCGCCGCCGACGGGATCCGCACCCGCTCCATCAGCTCGACCGCCCGGTCCCGGGCCTCGCGGCGGCCGAGCCCGCGGTGCACCCGGTACATCTCGCGGATCTGGTCGCCGACGGTGAACACCGGGTTCAGCGCGGTCAGCGCGTCCTGGAAGATCATGGAGATGCGCTCGCCGCGGTACTCGCGGCGGCGCCGCTCGGGCATGCCGAGCAGTTCCTCGCCGCGCAGCCGCACCGAGCCGCGCTCGATCCGGGCGGGCGGGGCGTCGAGGATGCCCATGACGGCCTGCGCGGCGACGCTCTTGCCCGACCCCGACTCGCCGAGGATCGCGACCGTCTCGCCCTCGGCGAGCGTGTAGGAGAGCCCGTTCACGGCGTGCACGTCGCGGCCCCGCACCCGGAAGCGGACGTGCAGGTCGTCCACGGCCAGCAGCGGCTCCGCCGGCCGCGGCGCCGGGACCGTGTCATGTTCTCCGGTCATCGTCGTGTTCTCCGGTCATCGCTCACCGCAGCTTCGGGTCGAGGGCGTCGCGGACGGCGTCGCCGAGCAGCAGGAAGCTCAGCACCGTCGCCGACAGGAACGCCGCGGGGAAGATCAGCAGATGCGGGTGGACCATGAAGGCGTCCTTGGCCTGGCCGAGCTGCAGGCCCCAGGAGACCTGCGGGTACTGCAGGCCGACGCCGAGGAAGTCCAGCGTCGCCTCGCCCACGATCACGTTGCCGACGTTGAGGGTGGCGACCACGATCACCGGGGCGATCGCGTTCGGCAGGACGTGCCGGGCCATGACCCGGCGGTCGGACGCGCCGAGCAGCCGCGCGGCCTGCACGTAGTCGGCGTCGCGGACGGCGATGACCTGCGCCCGCATGATGCGGATCATCGTCGTCCAGCCGAGCAGCACCAGCACCAGCGTCATCGCGCCGACGCCGTGCCCGGGGAACGCGACGAGGATCACGGTGCCGCCCAGCACGAACGGCAGCCCGAAGAACACGTCGGTCAGCCGCGAGACCACCGTGTCGAGGACGCCGCCGTAGTAGCCCGACAGGGTCCCGAACAGCACCGCGATCGCCAGCGCGGACAGCGTCACCGCGACGCCGATGAGCAGCGTGGGCCGGGCGCCGTGCACGACGTGCGCGTAGTAGTCGCAGCCGGCGAGGTCGGTGCCGAACCAGTGCTCGCGGGACGGGCCGAGCTTGGCCGAGTTCGGGTCGCAGCCCTCGTTGGCCGCGGTGCCGGTGAACAGGCCCGGGAAGGCCGCCATCGCCGTGACCGCGGCGAGGGTCGCCGCCGATCCCCAGAAGGTCCGGCGGCGCCGCAGGTCGTGCCACGCGTCGGCCCGCAGCGACGCCCGGCCGGCCTCGCCGGCCGCCTCCGCGGCGGTCTCGGCCCGCGCCTCCCCGACCGTCAACTCCGGGCCCCCCGCTCGTACCCGATCCGCGGGTCCAGGACCCCGTACAGCAGGTCCACGGCCAGGTTGACCAGGAGGAAGACCAGCACCAGCACGGTGACCGCGCCGACCACGACCGGGCCCTCCTTGAGCTGGATCGACTGGAACACCTGCTGCCCGACACCCGGCAGGTTGAAGATCCCCTCGGTCACGATCGCGCCGCCCATCAGGTTCCCGAAGTCGACGCCGAGGTAGGTCACGACCGGGATCAGCGAGTTGCGCAGCGTGTGCCGCCCGATGACCCGCGCCTTCGGCAGGCCCTTCGCCCGCGCGGTCCGGACGTAGTCGGCGCGAAGGTTCTCCGCCAGGCTCGTGCGGGTGAGCCGCGCCACGTACGACAGGCCGAGCGAGCCGAGCACGATGCCGGGCAGCAGGTAGCTCACCGGCCACCCGTCCTCTGTCCCGGCGGTGGGGAAGACCTGCCAGTGCAGGCCGAACGCGATCTGCGCGATGTAGCCGAGGACGAACACCGGCACCGCGATCACCAGCGTCGTCCCGCCGAGGACGAGGGTGTCGGCGAGCCTGCCGCGCCGCAGGCCCGCCCACACGCCGAGCGCGATCCCGACGGCGAGCTCGAAGATCCAGGCGGTGAGCGCGAGCCGCGCGGTCACCGCCCAGCGCCCGCCGAGCATGTCCGACACGCTCTGGCCGGTGTAGTTCTCGCCCAGGTCGCCCTGGGCGAGGCCCCACATGTACTTCGCGTACTGCACCAGCAGCGGGTCGTTCAGGTTATAGCGGTCGCGGAGCGTCCGCAGGACGTTGTCCGGGACCGGCTTGTCCCCGGCGAGCGCCTGGATCGGGTCGCCGGGCAGCGCGAACACCATCGCGTAGATGAGCAGCGTGGTGCCGAAGAAGACCGGGACCGCCTGGAGGAGCCGACGGACGGCGTAGCGCCACATCGGGGCCTACTTCACCGTCACTTCGTGGGCGAGCAGACCCGTCGCGAACGGCGTGACGGTGACGTCGCCGACGTTCTCGGAGTGCCCGGCCTGCCGCGCCCACGTCCACAGCGGGATCATCGGCATCTCGCGGATGGCGATGTCCTCCGCCCGGTTGTAGAGCTCGATGGCCTTCTGCTCGTCGCCCGTCCGGTTCGCCTCGGCGATGAGGGCGTCGAACTCCTCGTTCTCCCAGCCCATCCGGTTGTCGCCCGAGCCCCACATGTTCTCCAGGTAGTTCTGCGGGCTCGGGTAGTCGGCCTCCCAGTTCTGGCGGAACGGGCCCTTCTCCTCCCGGGCGCGCAGCATGGCGAAGTAGTCGGACGCGGGGACCTGCCGGAACTCGATGTCCTGGATGCCGAGGTTGTCGCGCAGGGAGTTCGCGACGATCCGCATCCACTGGGCGTAGGTCGGCTGCGCGTTGGAGAAGTACAGCTCCAGCGTCCCCTCGAAGCCGCCGGCCTTGTCGAACAGCGCCTTGGCCTTCACCGGGTCGTAGGTGCACGGCTCGCCGCAGGCGCCGTCGCGGTGGCCGGGGATGATGGACGGGAGCAGCGAGTCGGCCGGGGTGTAGTCGCCGTTGTAGACGGCCTTGTTGACGCCCTCCCGGTCGATGACCATCGAGATGGCCTTGCGCAGGTCCGGATCGGCGAAGCGCTCGTCGAACAGCGGGAAGCCGAGGTAGTCGATCGTGCCCGCCTCGCCGGTGATGAAGCGGTCGCCGAGCACCTTCCTCGCCTCGGGGACCTTGCCGGACGGGATGGTCTGGAGCACGTCGAGGGCGCCCGCCCGCAGGTCGGTGTAGGCGGTGTCGGCGCTGGAGTAGCTCTTCCAGGTCACGCCCTTGTTCCTGGGCTTGCGCGGCCCGGTGTAGCCGGGGAAGGCGACGAGCCTGATCTGCTTGTTGCGCTCCCACTCCCCGCCCATCATGTACGGGCCGTTGCCGATGGGGCGCTCGTCGAACGCCTTCGGGTCCTTGAGCCCGGCCTTGGGCATCGGCGCGTAGGCCGGGTAGGTGAGCAGCAGCGGGAACTGGCTGAACGGGTCGTTGAGCGTCACCTCAAGGGTGTGCTGGTCGACGACGTCGACCCCGGACAGCGTGCCGGCCTCCGGCTCGGCGCCCGCGTCCTCGGGGTTCATCGCCGCGTACCCCTCGATGTGGGAGAAGTAGTCGTTGGCGGCCATGCCGTTCGGCCCGTAGGCGGCGTGATTCCACGCGTCGGCGAAGCTCTGCGCGGTCACCGGCTCGTCGTTGTGGAACCGCTGTCCCGGCCTCACCTTGATCGTCCAGGTCCGCTGGTCGTCCGAGGTGACCGACTCGGCGGCCAGCGGGACGGCCCTGCCGCCGCGGTCCAGCGTCATCAGGTTGTCGAACAGCTCGCTGATCACGTCGAAGGAGTAGCTGCTGGTCGTGTCGGCGGGCATCAGGTGGTCGGGTTCGGAGTGGCCCGCGATGAACGTGCCGTCGCTCGCCCCGGCGTCGCCGCCGCCGCAGGCCGCGAGCCCGAGCGAGGCCGCCAGCACCACCGCGGCGAGTCCCGCCGTCCCCCCGCGCGCACTCCTTCCGGCACCCCTCTGGCTTCGCATCGTCCTCCCGCCCGTCGCCGCCTCGCGCCGCGGGTGCCCGGCCACCCGCCGCCGCACCTAGATTGCCCGGAGGGTCGTACTCTCGGTGACGCTTTGGATACGGAACTCACGGAGTCGAGACCGGATCGAGACGTCTTGATCAGCATCGCCGGGGCGGGGGTGGCAGAAGAATGAAGCCGCGGTTCAGGAGCGGTGCCCGGGGGTGCGGCAAGCGATGAGGACGGACGACGGCCGGGCCGCGGCCGAGGCGGCGGCGATCTGCGCCGACCTCATCCGGTTCGA
The DNA here is from genome assembly GCF_004348665.1 of Actinomadura sp. GC306. GTDB lineage: Bacteria > Actinomycetota > Actinomycetes > Streptosporangiales > Streptosporangiaceae > Spirillospora. Next base: position 4,543 of record NZ_SMKM01000090.1, read on the forward strand.
CACCGTCAACCGGGGCGAGGGCGCGGCCCGCCCGGAACGGCCGGCCGCCGAGCACGTCGCCGCGCTGCTGGCCGAGGCGGGCGCCGAGCCGCGGATCGTGGAGTCCGCGCCCGGCCGCGCGAGCGTGCTGGCCCGGCTGCCCGGCACCGATCCGGGCCATCCGGCGTTCCTCGTCCACGGCCACCTGGACGTGGTGCCCGCCGACCCGGCCGAGTGGACCGTTCCCCCCTTCTCCGGCGAGGTCCGCGACGGGTGCGTGTGGGGGCGCGGCGCCATCGACATGAAGGGCAGCCTCGCGATGACCCTCGCCGTCGTCCGGCGGCGGCTGCGCGAGGGGCGCCGGACGCGCGGCGACCTCGTCCTGGCGTTCCTGGCCGACGAGGAGTGCACCGGCGAGTACGGCTCCCGGTACGTCGCGCGCGAGCACCGCGAGTTCTTCACCGGGTGCACCGAGGCGATCAGCGAGTCCGGCGGGTTCAGCGTGGACGCGGGCGAGGTGCGCGTCTACCCCGTCGCGACCGGCGAGCGCGGCACGGCGTGGATGCGGCTCACGGCGCGCGGCACCGCCGGGCACGGCTCCAAGCCCGCGCCCGACAACGCCGTCGCCGAACTCGCGCACGCTGTGTCCCGGCTGGCCGCCCACCCGTGGCCCGTCCGGCTGACGCCCGGTGTCCGCGCGCTGCTGGACGGCCTCGCGGACGCGCTCGGCACCACCATCGACCACGGCCGCCTGGACGAGGAGGCGGTGCGCCTCGGCGGCGCCGGCCGCCTGTTCGCCGGGACGATCCGCAACACCGCCAACCCGACCCGCCTCGACGCCGGATACAAGGTCAACGTCGTGCCGGGCACGGCGACCGCGCAAGTCGACGGGCGCTACCTGCCCGGGACGGGCGAGGAGTTCCTCGCCACCGTCGACCGGCTGCTCGGCCCGAAGGTCGCCCGGGAGTTCATCAACCACGAGGAGGCGCCGGCCGCCGACCCGGCCGGGCCGACGTTCGCGGCGCTCGCGGACGCGCTCCGCGCCGAGGATCCGGCGGCCCGCCCCGTCCCGTACGTGATGGCGGGCGGCACCGACGCCAAGGCGTTCCACCGGATCGGCATCACCAGTTACGGCTTCGCTCCGCTGCGCCTCGGGCCGGGCCTGGACTACCTCGGGATGTTCCACGGCGTGGACGAGCGCGTCCCGCTGGACGGGCTCGCCTTCGGCACCCGCGTCCTGGACCGGTTCCTCGACACCCGCTGAACCCGGCCGGGGCCGGGCGTGGTGCGGTCAGGTGGGTAGAGATCAGGCGTGGACTTCTCCAGCGCGGCCGGCGAGCTGTACGGCGTCGCGCCGTCCGAGTTCGTGGCGGTCAGGAAGCGGCTGGCCCAGGACGCGAAGGACGCGGGCGACCGGGACCTCGCCAAGCGGATCGGGGCGCTGCGCCGGCCGACGCTGTCGGCGTGGGCGGTGAACCTCCTCGCCCGCTCGGCGGCGGACGACCTGGAACGGCTGCTGGACGTCGGCGCCGAGATCCGCGCGGCCTGGGGCTCGGGCGGCGGGCTCGGGGACCTGGAGCAGCGGCGCGCCCGGCTGGCGGCTCGCTGGTGCGGGCGGCGGGTGAACTCGCGGCCGAGGCGGGCAACCCGCTGCGCGAGCAGGCCCTGCGCGAGGTGGAGGACACGCTCCAGGCCGCCACCGTGGACGCGGACATCGCCGGCGAGGTGCGCGAGGGGCGCCTCTCCCAGCCGCGCAGCCACACGGGCTTCGTCCCCGCCGGTTTCCCCATGGCGCCCGGGGACGGAAAGGAGGGCGCCGAGCCGAAGGCCGGCGTGCCGAAGGCCAAGAAGAAGCCGCCCGCCGGAAAGCCCGCCGAGGAGGAGAAGCCCGTCCGGGCGAAGGGCCGGGGCCGGTCGAACGTCACCCGGACGACCGGGGCGCGGGCGCGGCGGGCGGAGACGCTGCGCAAGCGCGCCGAGGCCGCCGAGCGCAGGCTCACGGAACGGCGGGAGCGGGCCGCGGAGGCGGACCGGGCGGCCGAGGAGGCGTCCGCCGAGGTCGGGCGGCTGCGCCACGAGCTGGAGCGGGCGGTCGCCGACCGGGACGCGGCGCTGCGCCGGGCCGAGCGCGCCGCGCAGCACCGCGCCCGTGCCGAGGAGGAGGCGCGGGACGCCCGGGAGGCCGCGCGGGAGGCCCGCCGGGCCGCCGACCAGGACGCGCGGCACGGCTGACCACCCCCGGCGGCGGAAGGGACGGACGACATCGAGTACTTTAAATTGGAACGAGATTCGAAAACCGCCGGTACGGCGGCCGAGCGGACAACGGGGGGCGCGCGGTGACGGCACCGGCCGTGCAACAGCAGACCGACTGGACCGAACCGGGCGCGCACCTCGTGGCGCCGGGGGTGCACCGCATCCCGCTGCCGCTGCCGATCCCGTCGCTGCACGCGGTCAACGTGTACGTCATCGAGGACTCCGCCGGGCTCGTCGTCGTGGACTCCGGCTGGGCGATGGACGACACGCGGGCGACCCTGGAGCGCGGCCTCCGCACACTCGGCCACGGGCTCGACGACGTCGCTCAGTTCCTCGTCACGCACGCGCACTGGGACCACTACTCGCAGGCCCTCGCGCTGCGCGAGTCGTTCGGTACGCGGGTGCGGATCGGGCGCGGCGAGCGGCACTCGATCGAGGCGTTCGACGTCGCCCAGGGCCTGCACCCTCGGCAGGTGGAGATGCTGCGCCGCTGCGGCGCGCCCGGCCTCGCCGACGAGATCGCGAACCTGCCCATCGACCGCTCCGAGCGGGACATCCCGCACACCCTGCCCGACGCGTGGCTGGACGACGGGGAGCGCATCGGCCTCACCGCCCGCGGGCTGGACGTCCTCGCCACGCCGGGCCACACGCGCGGCCACGTCGTGCTGCGGGACGCCGCCGCGGGGCTGCTGTTCGCCGGCGACCACGTCCTGCCGCACATCACCCCGTCGATCGGGCTGGAGACCGAGCCCGAGCGCAAGCCGCTGCGCAGCTACCTGGAGTCGCTGCGGCTCGTCCGGGACATGCCCGACACGCTGCTGCTGCCCGCGCACGGCCCGGTGACGCCGAGCGTGCACACCCGGGTCGACGAGCTGCTGGAGCACCACGCCGAGCGGCTCGACGCCGCCGCCGCGGAGGTCCGGGCGGGGCACACGACGGCCTTCGAGGTCGCCGCCGCGCTGCCGTGGACGCGCAGGAAGCGCACCCTGGACGACCTGGACACCTTCAGCCGCATGCTGGCCGTCCTGGAGATCGAGGCCCACCTGGACGTCCTGGCCGACAGGGGCGTCCTGGACGCCCACGACGAGGCGGGAGTCCGCCGCTACGCCGTGCGGCGCTGACCGCCCCGTCCGGAACGGAAGCGGCGGGAGCGATGAGTTTCCGCGGCCCCGCAGGTCCGCATCGGATGAACCACCGATGGACCGTTTCGGACGGAGGACATACCGATGGCGCTCCCCGACGTCGTCTCTCGCGAAGAGTGGACGGCCGCACGCAAGAGGCTGCTCGACAAGGAGAAGGAGCTCACCCGCGCACGCGACGCGCTGAACACGGAGCGGCGCCGCCTGCCGATGGTGCGGGTCGATGAGGACTACGTCTTCGAGGGACCGGACGGCAAGGCGAGCCTGCTCGACCTGTTCCACGGCCGCCGCCAGCTCATCCTCGGGCACGTGATGTGGGACCCCGAGTGGGACCGGGCCTGCCGGAGCTGCTCGTCGGGCCTCGCCGAGATCTCGATCGGCCATCTGCGGCACCTGAACGAGCGCGACACCACCTACGCGGCGGTCTCCCGGGCCCCGCTGTCGAAGATCGCGCCGTTCAAGGCGGAGATGGGCTGGGTGTTCCCCTGGTACTCCTCGTACGGCAGCGACTTCAACTACGACTACCACGTCACGCTCGACGGGTCCGTGGCGCCGGAGGAGTACAACTACCGGCCCCTGCCGCCGGAGGGCGAGCGCCCGATGGAGCTGCCCGGCACGAGCTGCTTCCTGCGGGACGGCGACACCGTCTACCACACCTACTCGATGTTCGCCCGGGGCGCGGAGCAGGTCGGCGGCGCCTACTACTTCCTGGACCTGACGGCCCTCGGCCGGCAGGAGGAGTGGGAGGAGCCGAAGGGCCGCGGCTCGGGCGGCATGCCCGCGGGCAGCAAGCTGCCCTACCCCGACGAGTACGACGACGAGTACTCCTCCTGAGAAACGCCGCCTTTCACCCGACGGGCGCGCCCCGGGGCGCGGCCGTCGGGTGGAATGCCGCCGGTTAGGCTGATCTTCCGGTTCCCTCCCGGAAGGAGCGGCGATGACGCTCGTCCCCGAGTCCACGACGATCACCTCCCCCGAGGAGCTGCGCGAGATCCTCGGCGCGCCGATGCCGCGGGCGGTCGCCAAGGAGCGGGTGAGGCTGCACGCCCGGGACCGCGACTGGCTCGCCCGCTCGCCGTTCTGCCTGATCGCCACCAGCGACGCGGACGGCAACTGCGACGTCTCCCCCAAGGGCGACCCGCCCGGGTTCGCGCACGTCATCGACGACACGACGATCGCCGTGCCGGAGCGGCCCGGCAACCGGCGCGCCGACGGCTACCTGAACGTCCTGAGCAACCCGCACGCCGGGCTGATCTTCCTCGTGCCCGGCCGCGGCGAGACGCTGCGCATCAACGGCCGGGCCCGGCTCGTCCGCGACGCGCCGTTCTTCGACGAGATGGTCGTCAACGGGCACCGCCCCGCGCTCGCGCTGATCGTGGAGATCGAGCAGATCTTCTTCCACTGCGCGAAGGCGCTCATGCGCTCGAAGCTGTGGAAGCCCGAGAGCTGGGAACCGGACGCCCTGCCCTCGCACGCCCAGATCGTCGCCGACCTCCGGTACGCGAAGGAGAGCGTGGAGGAGCTGGAGCGGTACTACGCCCCGGACAACTACGCGAAGCAGCTGTACAAGGGCTGACACGGGCGCCCGCGGCGGGCGGACCCCGGCGGAGGGCGCGTGGAACGGGCGCATGGAGCGGGTCGCACGGAACGACCCCCGCGCGGAGGCGCGGGGGTCACGGGACGGGGCGGCCTCGTCAGCCGCTCTTGCGGCGGAACTGCCGCTGGTGGTCGGCACGGTCGTGGGTGCCGCGCACCTTGGGACCGTTCCTGCCCGCCGAGCCGGCGTTCTTGCCCGCCCCTCCGCGCTTGCGCTCCAGGGCCTCCCGGAACCTGCGCTTCACGTCGTCCTCGCCGTCCTCCGGCGCTCCTGACGAGTCGGCCATGCGGACCTCCAGCTCTTGTAGGGACGCCACCAGCCTCACACAAGCGGCCGGGACCGGCCATGCCGCCCCGCCGGAAGATCGACCGGCCGGATATTTCACCATCACCCGGTCATCGCGAAAGGATCTCTCCTAAGGTGTGTCGGCGTGGAGCCCCAGACGCCGCACGCAGAGACCGCGCCCGCACACCCGCCGCTGGAGTCGCTCGCCGTCCAGCCGTTGGTCAACCGCGACTACGAGTCCCGTCCCACCCTCTTCTACGAGCGCCTCCGCGCCGAGTACGGGCCGGTCGCGCCGGTCGACGTCCTCGGCGTGCCGGCGTGGCTCGTGATCGGCTACCCGCAGACCCTCGACATCCTGCGCGACACGCGCGGCATCTGGAGCAAGCGGCTCGACTCCTGGCGGGCGCGGCGGGAGGGGCGCGTCCCGGCCGACTGGCCGCTGCTGCCGGCCTTCGAGATCGACAACTCGGTGTTCCGCGACGGTCCCGACCTCACCCGGCTCCGCGGCGCCTGGAGCGAGGGCCTGCGCCCCTTCCAGGACCGCACGCGGCCCCAGGCCAAGGAGCTGGAGCGGGCCATCCGGCGGTACGCCGACGAGCTGATCACCGTGCTGTCGGAGAGCGGCGGCCGCACCGGGTGGACCGACCTGTCGGCCCAGTACGCCCGGCCGCTGCCGCTGATGATCGTGGGCCGGCTGCTCGGCGCCGAGCCCGGCCGCGGCGACGACATCATCATGGACATGTGGCGGATGCTGGACGCCGGGCCGGACGCCGCCGAGGCGTCCGCGCGGCTGACCGCCGAGGTCGCCGCGATCTGCCAGGCCAAGCTGACCACCCCCGGCGAGGACCTGCCGTCCTACATGATCGCCGCGGTGCCGGACCTGACCGTCGACGAGCTCACCCGCGAGATGACCATGCTGATCGGGCTGGTCGGCGACTACACCGGGACGCTGGTCTGCAACACGATCGCCGAGGTGATCGCCGGGGACACCGGGGTGCGCGACAGCATCTCCGCCGGGATGCTCCCGGAGGCGGTCAACCGCGCCGCGATCACCAGCCCGCCCATGGCGAACCTGACGTTCCGGTGGCCGAAGACGGACGTGCGCGTCGGCCGGTTCCTGATCGCCGCCGGCGACCCGGTGATGCTGTCGCCCGCCGCCGCCCACCTGGACCCCGCCTTCACCGGCACGATGACGCCCGACTCCATCTACAGCTCCCGCGCGCACCTGGCGTGGGGGGCCGGGCCGCACGCGTGCCTCGGCCGCGACCTCGCCACCACCATCACCACGATCGCGGTGGAGCGGCTGTTCGAGCGGTTCGCCGGGGTGCGGCTCGCCCTGCCCGCAGACCAGCTGCCGTGGCGGTCGTCACCCATGATGCGCGGCCTGCGGTCGCTGCCGGTCAACTACGAGCTGGCCGACGACCCGCCGACGCGGCCCGCCGGCCCGGCGGGCGGTCCCGCCGACGGGGACGCCGCGCCGGAGGCCGACACCCCGGCCGCGGCCGAGCAGAAGTCGCTGGTCCGGCGCGTGCTGCGGATGATGCGGCTGTCGTAGTCCCGAGGGCGGGTGTCAGGGGGCGCCGATCCGGTCCAGCTCCACCGTCCACACGCCGTCCATGACCTCGGACAGCGTGAGGTACAGGTTCAGGGCGGAGCGGCCCTCCTGCGCCGTCCACAGCGGGAACGTCACGCGGAACCCGCGCCGCCCGCCGGAGGACGCCCCGGCGCCGGTCACGCCGACGGCGTCGAGCGTGCCGAACGCGTCTTCCGGCGGGCTGATCAGGTCGAGCCCGCGTCCCCCGATCGCCTCGGACATGCCGGACGCGCTGAGCCGGCGCCCCTCGGTCAGCGTCTCCAGCTCGGCGTACTCCCCGGCGACCAGCAGGGAGACCACGACCCTGACGGCGTTCACGCCCTCCCGCGGCAGCATGCGCCACACCGTACCCCCCCCCCGCCGCGGGGCCGGCCGCATGTTTGGGCATGGCCGCCCGGGAACGATCCGTCCGGTAGCCGCGCAGGGAGGAGTGACGCACGATGCCGGACAAGAGCGACAAGTACGGTGCGAAGCTGGACGAGCAGATCGAGCGGGAGACGCAGGGCATGGTCAGCGGCGGTCATCCCACCCACGCACAGGAGTTCAAGGAGACCGAGCCGTTCTCGGCCGACGACCCCGACGACCCGACCACGGCGTCGGCCGACGCCCGGGAAGGCTCCCCGCCCGGGATGTCCGCGCAGGACGTGGAGGGGCGCAGCGCCCTCGCCCGGATGCTGACGGGCGTGCGGTACCCGGCGCGGCCGAACGAGCTGGTCCGGCACGCCGCGGAGGGCGGGGCCCCCGACGGCGCCGTCGAGGAGCTGCGGACGCTGCCCAAGCGCGAGTACGAGAACGTCGCCGACGTGGCCGAGGAACTCGGCTACGGCCGCGAGGAGCGCCGCTACTGAGCGGCCCCGGCGAGGATCGCCGCCCTTCACGGCCGCCCCGGGTCAGGACTTCCGGTCCTCCCTGGGGCGGCCGTCGCCGGTGACGCCGGTTCCCGCGCGCGGTTCGTTGAGGTGCCTGTCCACGGGCTGCCCGCACCACTGGTTCAGCGCGTCGCGGATCGCCGCGGCCCGCCGGTCCGGCGCCGTCTCGTCGGTCGCCCACGCGATGTACCCGTCCGGCCGCACCAGCACGGTCGTGCGGGTCACGCCGCCGGCCGGGACGCAGTGCACGCGGCCCGCCCACCGCTTGGCGGCCAGGTAGCTCACCGCCGGGTCGTTCACCGCGACGACCAGCACGAAGAGGCCGTCGCCGAGCAGCCGGTACAGCCGCCCCGCGCTCCCCGCCAGCGGCACGTCCGGCGCGCGCCGCCCGGTCAGCCGGTGGGCGCCGCGCGGCGCGGGGTAGGAGATGTCGATGCCGGAGACGGCGCCCGCCAGCCGCCGCGCCACCGGCCGGGTGTGCGTCGCCGCCCACGCGGCGCCGACGCGGAGCCGGCGCGCCCAGCGCGGCTCGGCGAGGACGAACCGCAGCGCGGCGCCGCTGCCGCGCACGACGAGCCGCCCGACCGGGTGCCGCTCCTCGTGGTAGCTGTCCAGCAGCCACGACGGCGCCCAGCCCCGCAGCTGCGCCGCCAGCTTCCAGCCGAGATTCGCGGCGTCCTGGACGCCGGTGTTCATGCCCTGCCCGCCGACCGGCGAGTGGACGTGCGCGGCGTCGCCCGCGAGGAACACCCGGCCCACCCGGTACCTCGGGACCTGCCGCTCGTCGCTGTGGAACCGGGACGTCCAGCGCGGGTCGTGCATGCCGTGGTCGGTGCCGAGGGCGCGGCGCGTCACGTCCCGCAGCTCGGCCAGGTCGACGGGCTCGGAGTCGGGCGGCTGGTGGCGCCGGTTCCAGGCGATCGCCCGGTACCAGCCGTCCCCGAACGGCGCCAGGAACGCGAACGCGTCCCCCACCGCGTTGACGGTCAGGACGTCGGGCGGCGGGTCGGCCAGCCGGACGTCGGCGAGCATGACCGACCGGACGGCGGCCTGGCCGGGGAACGGAAGGCCCAGCAGGCGCCGGACGGTGCTGCGGACGCCGTCGGCCCCGACGACGTAGGACGCGCGGCGGGTCAGCGTGTCGCCGCCCCGCGTCCGCACCTCGACGTCGACGCCCGCCGCGTCCTGCCGCAGCCCCACGACCTCGGCACCGTGCACGATCTCCGCGCCCTCGGCCACCGCCCGTTCCCGCAGCACGCGCTCGGTCTCGTACTGCGGCGTGACCAGCACGTAGGGGAACCGGCCCGGCAGCCGCGACAGGTCGAGGCTCGTGGTCCGCAGTACCTGCACCGCGTCCACCCGCCGGCCCGTCGCGACGAGGTCGTCGGCGACGCCCCGCGCGTCGAGCAGCTCCAGTGTGCGGGCGTGCACGGCGAACGCCCGCGTGAGGTTGCTCGTCTCCTCGTCGCGGCGTTCCAGCACCGTGCAGCCGATCCCGGCCGCGGCCAGGTCGCCCGCGAGCAGGAGACCCGTCGGGCCCGCCCCCACGATCAGCACGTTTCCCGTCGGCTTCCCGGTGGGCGCCATCCCGTTCCCTTCTCACGCGTCGGCGGCCGGACCCCGGCCTCCGCCCAGGGAACACTTCCCCCGAACGGCCGGTCCTCACCTGCGGAGCCCTTGTGCGGCGGGCGTTTCCGCGTCGCCGGCACCCGGGGCCGTCAGCCCTGGACGCGCCGCCCCAGGCCGGCCCACTCCTGCTCGCGGAGCTGGAACTTCTGGATCTTCCCGGTGGACGTCTTCGGCAGCTCGGCCACGAACTCCACCGCGTCGGGCGCCTTGAACCGGGCGAGGCCCTCCCGGACGTGCCCGATCAGCTCGGCCGCCGTGGCGGCGTGCCCGTCGCGGAGCACCACGAACGCCTTGGGCCGCTCACCCCACTTCTCGTCCGGCACCGCGACGACGGCGACCTCCAGTACCGCCGGGTGCGAGTCGATCGCACGCTCCACCTCCACCGTGGAGATGTTCTCGCCGCCGGAGATGATGATGTCCTTGGACCGGTCGCGCAGCTCGACGTAGCCGTCCGGGTGCCGGACGCCGAGGTCGCCGGAGTGGAACCACCCGCCCCGGAACGCCTTCGCGGTGGCCTCCTCGTCCCGGTGGTACCCCTTCATGACGTTGTTGCCCCGCATGACGATCTCGCCGAGCGTCTCGCCGTCGGCCGGGACGTCGTTCATCTCCTCGTCGACGACGCGCAGCCCGTCCGTCTGGATCATCCCGACGCCCTGCCGCGCGAGCAGCCGGGCCCGTTCCGGCGCGGGCAGCGCGGGCCATCCGGGCTGCGCCTCGCACACCGAGTACGGCCCGTAGGTCTCGGTGAGCCCGTACACATGGACGATGCCGGCCCCGAGCTCCTCCATCTGCCCGATGATCGTGGGGCTCGGCGGCGCGCCCGCGGTCGTGACGGTCAGCGGCCGCTCCAGCGGATGCGCCTCGGCCGCGTTCGCGATCGCCACCAGCACGGTCGGCGCGGCGTTGAGGTGCGTGACGCCCTCGGTGTCGATGAGCCGCCACACCTCCCCCGCAGCGACGGCGCGCAGGCACACCTGCGTCCCGCCGATCGCGGCGAGCGCCCACGGCGTGCACCACCCGTTGCAGTGGAACATCGGCAGCGTCCACAGGTAGACGCTGTCCGGGGTGTGGCGCGAGTGGATCACCTCGCCGAGCGCGTTCAGGTACGCCCCGCGGTGCGTGTAGACGACGCCCTTCGGACGTCCCGTGGTGCCGGACGTGTAGTTGATCGAGATGGCGGCGTTCTCGTCGGCCACCTCCCAGGCGAGCGGGTCGTCCGAACCGCGCGCCAGCAGGTCGGCGTAGGAGATGCCGCCGACCGCCGGGTCGGGCCCGGCACCGGCGGCCGGGACCGTGACGACCCGCGGCAGCGCGCCCGCGAGCGGCGCCACCGACGGATGCAGGCCGGCGTCCACGACCAGCGCCTTCGCCCCCGAATGGTCGAGGATGTAGCGGATCTCCTCCGCCGCCAGCCGCGTGTTGATCGCGACGAGCACCGCCCCGGCGAGCGGCACCGCGAAGTGCGCCACCAGCAGCTCCGGGACGTTCGGCGCCAGGTAGGCGACCCGGTCTCCCGGCCCGATCCCCGACGCCCGCAGCGCGTTGGCGAGCCTGGTCGTCTCGGCGGCGAACTCCCGGTACGCGACGCGGCGGTCGCCGTAGGCGTAGGCGGTCTTCCCGGGGAAGACCTCCGCCGACCGCTTGAGGAACGCGAGCGGGCTCAGTGCCGTGTGACCAGGGCCGTTGTCCATCGGGAGCCTCCGTCGGATCGGATGTGACCTGCATCTCACAGCATGTCACGGCGTCCCCGGCCCGCCGCGTTCCGGCGTCAGATGCCGGCGGTCAGGACGGAGACCGCCTTGACGGTCGCGTACCCGCGCCATTCGAGCTCCGCGGCGGGCGAGTAACTGGCGAAGTCGACGGACCACCCGCCGTCGTCCAACTGCTGCTCGTCGAGTCGCCGGAGCTCCTCCGCCACGACCTCCGGGGCGAACAGCGCCCGAGCGGGACGGCCGGCACGCGGCGCGAAGTCCAGGGGCCGCATCATCTCGTCGTCCAGCCCGCCCTCGACGTGGACGAAACCGCTCTCCGGGATCTGCGCGCCGAGCAGCGCCAAGGTCCCGCCGTCTTCGACGGCATCCGCCAGCCACACCGCGAACGCCAGCTCCAGGACGTGCAGGCCCTTCCTCTTCCGGACCTCATCGAGGCAGAAGCGGGTCGCGCGGCCGAGCCAGGGATGCGCGGCGACCGCCTTGTCGTGGACGGCGACCCGGTGCGCCATCGCCGCCACCACCGCGGTGATCTGCAGCGAGGACGCCGCCGGATCGGCGCCCGTCCAGAACGGCGCGCAGCCCGCCGGGTCGGAGATCGGCAGCGCGAACGGCAGGCCGCCGTCCGGCAGCGTCACCGACTCCAGCCAGTCGCACAGCGCGGCGGCCTCGGGCGCGGTGACGGGCGCGAGCTCCTCGAAGACCTCGAAGGCGTGCAGCGCGGGGCCGGGCTGGCTCGTTCTGGACCGCAGGTCGGGTTCGAGGCCGTGGCCGTAGCCGCCGTCGGGGTTGCGGTAGCCGTTCAGCGCGGCGAGCAGCGCGTCCCGATCGCCCTGGCCCGTCAGCACCTCGAACCGGCGCCGGTCGAGCGTGCGCGCGTGGGTGGCCATGAAGTCGGATGCCCTCTTCAAATCCATGCCTCAAGCGTGCCCGCCACTCCGGCGTCCCGTCTTGTACCTTCCGGCCATCACCTCCGTCCTCCGGCACCGGCCGAAATTGGAATGCGCGCCGCCGGACGCCCGCTCTAGCCTGGCGGCATGAAGGTCAGCTTCGAGCGCACGGGCGAGCGCCGGTACGCGACCGTCGTCACGCTCCCGGGCCGGGAGCCCCGCCGGATGGATCCCGCGCCCGGCTACGACGACGACATCCCGCACGACCTCGTCCATTACCTGGTCGAGGCGGATCTCGGGCTGTCGTCCGGCGTCTACGGGCGGGCCGCGGCGGGCGGCGGCGAGTTCAGGGCGGTCGCCGAAACGCCCGGCGACCCGCGCAGCCGGGCCCGCGAGCAGCGCAGGCTGAAGAAGCGCGAGGCGTCCCTCCGCCGGACCGACCGGGGCGACATGGCCAGGTCGGAGCACCTCGCGGGCCTCTGCGACCTCGCCTGGCGCCGCCGCGCCGGAGCGCAGGCCCCCGAATGGTCCGGACCCCGGCGGATCCCCGCCGAGGACGCGCCCGTCATCGACCGCGTCCTGCAGCGCCTGGACGAGACGGCGCCGCTCTGGCGCGAACTCCCGGTCGGCGGCGCGCTCACGTTCACCTGGCCGGGCACCACCGCGACGGTCAGCTGCTAGCACCCGCCCGCAGGGCCAGGCCCAGCGCGCGGAACTGCTCCACCGGCCGGTGGTAGCCGCGCTCGATGTGGTGGACGCCCCGCAGCGTCGACGGCCCTTCCGCCACCGCCGCCGCGAGCACCGCCGAGAACCCGGCCCGGATGTCGGGCATGGTCACGTCGCCGCCGCGGAGCTTGCTCACGCCCCGCACCACGGCCGAATGCAGCGCCGCCGTGTCGTGGTACCGGCACGCGGGCCCGCCCAGGCACGTGTCGTAGACCTCGATCTCGGCGCCCATGCTCTGCAGCGCCGGCACGTACGCGAGCCTGTTCTCGTACACGGTCTCGTGCAGCACCGACATGCCCTCCGCCTGGGTGAACAGCACCATCAGCGGGGTCTGCCAGTCGGTCGCGAACCCGGGGTGCGTGTCGGTCTGCACGGCCGAGGGCCGCAGCCCGTTCGGCGCCGACGCCATGATCCAGTCGTCGGTGATCTGGAACTCGGCGCCCATCCTGGCCAGCGTCGTGATCGCGGTGACCAGCCGGTCCTGCGGGCACCCGTGCACCCGCACCTCCCCCCTGGTGACCAGGCCCGCCACCAGGTAGGAGAACGCCTCGATCCGGTCGCCCTCCAGCCGCGTCAGCGCACCGTTGAGGCGCTCGACGCCCTCCACCACGATCCGCCGGTCCGGCGCGAACGAGATCCGCGCCCCCATCCGCTGCAGGAACAGCGCCAGCTCGATGATCTCCGGCTCGGTCGCCGCGTTCCGGATGACGGTCTTGCCCTGCGCCCGGACGGCCGCCAGCAGCACCGTCTCGGTCGCGCCGACGCTCGGATACGGAAGCTCGATCCGCGCGCCCACGAGCCGCGACGCCCGCGCGTGGATCCCGTCGGCCTCGTGCGTCACCTCGGCCCCGAAGGACCGGAGCGCGTCCACGTGGAAGTCGACGGGGCGCCTGCCGATCGGGTCGCCGCCGACCATCGGCACGAACGCCTCGCCCGCCAGATGCAGCAGCGGCCCGAGCATCAGGATCGGGATGCGGTTCAGCCCGGTGAACGCCTTGCCGACGCTCGGGTCCGTCACCGGCCCCGGCACCACCGTCACGTCGCCGTTGGCGCGCTCCACCGTCATGCCGACGTGCTCCAGCATGCCCGCCGTGATGCCGACCTCGCCGACGTCCGGGGCGTTGCCGATGGTGCTCGGCCCGTCCCCCAGCATCGCCGCGACCATGTGCTTGCTGACCGCGTTCTTCGCCCCCCGCACGGTGACGTCACCGCGCAGCGGCCCCGACGGTTCGATCTGCCACAGCTTCTCACTCACCCGAGCAGCCTACGGCGTCCGCTGAAGCCATCAGGCGGAATCAGCCCGAACATGCGGGAACCATCCGTCACCGGCAACTGCTGCGAACGACCTCGGCCCAGACGCGTGTCTCCGCCTCCCCCATACGCGACGGCGTTCGTCGCCAGCTCGCTGACGATGAGCTGCACATCCCCGGCATCGACCCCTTCGAGCTCCAGCGCGCCGCCCACGTACCGCCGCAGCAACGCCACCGACGACGCGTCCCGGTCCACCGTCAGCGCCCCGAGAACCACCATGGCCGCCATTCGCCCTCCCATGTCCGACACGTTGCGAAACGCCGCTTCACTTTCGGTAACGCGGCACGCGCCAGCATGGACAGGCGGCCACTCCCGCCACCGCCCGATCACCCGACACCGGGAATTCCCAGCCCGGGAATTCTTTGATCTTGGCGTTCCCGCCCGTCGACCGGACGAAGAACACACAATGGAATCGGACGGTCACGGAGGGAGTGCCAATGCCGGAGGAGGCAGTCCCGGACGTACGCACCGTGCGCCTCGGACTCGAACTGCGACACATCCGCCTCGAACAGAACCTCACCCTGCAGAAGGCCCACGAACTCCTGAACCGGTCGGTCTCCTCGATCAGCCGCATCGAAAAGGGCCAGGCCAGACTGCCCGAACGCGACCTGCCACCCATCCTCGACGCCTACGGCATCACCGACCCCGCCCGCCGCGAAGCCCTCCTCGCCCTAACTCGCACCCCCCGCGAATCCTGGTGGCAGAGCTACCGCGACGTCCTCACCGCGTACCCCAACTTCATCAGCCTGGAGAACGAGGCGGACCGAATCCGAGCCTTCGAGAGCACGTTCCTCCCGGGGCTGCTCCAAGTTCCCGACTACGCACGAGAGATCTTCGCCGAAGGACGACCGGAACGCACCGCGCTAGAAGTGAAGCGCCTCACCGACGTACGGATCAGACGACAGCGGATCCTCGATCGGCGACCTCCCCCCGACGTGCACGCCATCGTCGCCGAGGGCGCCCTCCGTCAGGCTGTGGGCGGCTCCGCGGTGATGCGGCGGCAATTGCGCCATCTCATCGATGAGGTCAACCTCAACCGGATACAGCTCCAAATACTGCCTCATGCGGTCGGCGCACATCCGGCGCTGAGCAGCTTCAACATCCTCACTGTTCCGTCCCTCGGCGGCGACATAGTTCATATCGACGACACGATCGAGTCCCGTTTCGTGGACGACACGGCAGCTGTGGGGGGATATATCCTCGTCTATGACAGGCTGCGCGCTGCCGCACTCACCGAGACGGCCTCCCGGGTGCGCATCGAGCAGTTGGCCTGCGAGCTGGACCCCTGACGAAGGGAAGATCGAGGCGCGCATGACCGGACACGATTCTTCTCACCTCAACTGGCGCAAGAGCAGCCGAAGTGGCGGAGTGGACGACAACAGCTCGTGCATCGAAGTGGCCTCCCTGGACGGCCACGGCGTCGGGGCCCGCGACTCCAAGGACCCCGACGGCCCCGTCCTCCACTTCACCACCACCGAATGGGCCGCCTTCACCCACCACATCAAGCACGCCACCGTCCCCTGACCAGCATGCACGTCGGGAGCAAGGACATCATGGCAGGACGTCACCGTACGAGACTGGAGTGGCGCAAGAGCAGCCGAAGTTCCGGCGAAGACGACAACAGCTCGTGCATCGAAGTGGCCTCCCTGGACGGCCACGGCGTCGGGGCCCGCGACTCCAAGGACCCCGACGGCCCCGTCCTCCACTTCACCACCACCGAATGGGCCGCCTTCACCCACCACATCAAGCACGCCACCGTCCCCTGACCAGCATGCACGTCGGCCCGAACAGGCCGGCCGGGCAGTCAAGCCTGACCGGCCTGCTTCCCTCGAAGGCTCAGACGCAGCCCACGACCTTGTTGTCGACGAACACAGTCTTCTCCAGCGCGTGGCTCGTCTCCGGACCGTAGATGCCGTCGACGGTCAGCCCCTTGACCGCCTGAATCCACGTGATGACGTCCCGAGTGACCGGGCCGTAGATTCCGTCGACTTCGACTTGCTTGGCGCCGTTGCAGTACAGCAGCCATTGCTGCAACGCCACCACGCCCCAGTTGTGGTCGCCCTGCTGAAGCTTGCAGTTCCTTTGCAGGGTGTTCGCCCCGACGGACGGGAAGCGAACGGCGCCGTTCTGGACCTTGCGTGCGGAGAAGTGAGTGCAGCTCGGCAGGGCCGCAAGACGTGCCTGGGCCCCCTCATCCGCTGAGGCCGGCACCGACAGCACTCCTGCCGCCAGTGTGAGCGTCGATGACAGCACGACAATTGTGCGAATGGCG
The DNA here is from genome assembly GCF_004348665.1 of Actinomadura sp. GC306. GTDB lineage: Bacteria > Actinomycetota > Actinomycetes > Streptosporangiales > Streptosporangiaceae > Spirillospora. The sequence continues at coordinate 20,796 of NZ_SMKM01000090.1, forward strand.
GGTTTGAACATGCGGGGGGCACACCCTCTCTTTTCGCGGAACGGCAGGAATGCAAGTCACGCTCCGCCGCGAGACCACCTTTTAGGCAGACTCCCGAGCGGACCGAGCTCGACCCCTTCCGTTTTCCTCTCGCATGAATACAAACACCTGATCCTGATCACGAAAAGACCTTTGGCGCGATCCGGCCAGTATTCACTGGCAAGGTTGCAGGGCTACGCCGCAACGGTCTTCAGACTCAGCCGGCGGCGCGGGCACACCACCAGCCGTGATGTCGGTGCCACGGGCCCCGCGTCGACAGCTCGCGGTAGATGCATCAGCTCAGCGAACATTTGGCGATGGGAGGCATCCGACTGGCTGGCTGGTCACGGGGTTCCCGGCGAGGTGGTCGAGCAGCGCCCCAACGTCCGAGGGAAGCCCAAGACCGACACCGCGTCTGCATCCTGCTGATCGCCGCGGCCTTGCCTTCTTCGGTTGCTGAACGCATCGCGCCGAGGACGAGCACGGCCGGAGAATTGTGCATAAAGCGATGTGCGTGCGAGCGGCGGCTGAAGATGGGTGGCCGCGCCGGTGCAGATGTGTGGGTTGGCCCCGGCGCGACCAAGGCCCGACCATCGCCGGGCTATTGAATTCTCACCTATCGCACGTTGCACAACCGTTGCGTCTCTCGGTTCACCAGTCTCACCCCGGTCTCCGAGGCAGCGACCTGCCTTGGAGACTTGGTCGATGATCAATCCGGAGCCGGACTGGGAACGGCGGATCGCCGAACTCTGGGCCACCTTTGGTGACCACGAGCCCGAGGACTTCCTCACCAAGGTCAAGGAGCTCACCGCCGAGCTTCCTACCGAGGATGCCGTCGCCGACTACGAACTGGCGTCCGCCCATGACGCGATCGGTAACGAGGCGGAGGCCGCCACGCACTACCGCAGGGCCCTCACAGCCGGCCTCGATGAGAAGCGTAGGCGTCCAGCGACGATTCAATACGCCAGCACGCTCCGCAACCTGGGCCAGGCCGAAGAAGGCGTCGCTCTGCTGACCGCGGAACGCGATGCGGTGTCCGACGAGCTCGACGACGCCGTTACGGCATTCCTGGCACTCGCGCTCACCGATCTCGGCCGCGACCGGGAGGCCGCGTCACTCGCACTGGGCGCACTCGCCCGGCATCTACCGACCTACAACCGTTCACTTGCCGACTACGCGAAAGCGATGCTGGACGACTGAGAAGTCTACGAAAATGAGAAAGGGCCCCGCCACAACGGCGAGGCCCTTCCTGCAATATGAGTCCGGCGGCGTCCTACTCTCCCACACAGTCTCCCATGCAGTACCATCGGCGCTGAAGAGCTTAACTTCCGGGTTCGGAATGGAACCGGGTGTTTCCCCTTCGCCAAAACCACCGAACG
>NZ_SMKM01000091.1 GCF_004348665.1 Actinomadura sp. GC306
CCTCGCGGACGCCCCCTTCGCGGCCCCCGGGCCCGGTCGGCTCGCCGAACTCGGCCTCACCGGCCCGGCCCTGGCCGCCGCCGCGAGCGCCGGCGCCGTCCTGCGCATCGACGACCCCGCCGCCGGCGACGGCGATGAGGACGCCATCGTCCTGCTGCCGGGCGCCGACCACGCGGCCCTGCGCATCCTGTCCGGCCTGCCGCAGCCGTTCACCCCGGGCCAGGCCGGTGACGCCCTCTCGACCAGCCGCCGCGTCGCCGTCGCCCTCCTGCGCCACCTGGACGGACTCGGCCTCACCGAGCGCCGCACCTGAAAACCGGTTGAGACACGCGCGGCTAATCTGGCCTTATAGATCACGGTTCGGATCCCGTCGATCAAGGAGAAGGCATGCCGTACCAGACCATCGAGGGCGGCCGCGTTCCCATCCGGATGTGGACCGACCCCGCCACCGTCGAGGACCAGGCCCTCGACCAGCTCCGCAACGTCTCCGCGCTGCCGTGGGTGGAGGGCCTCGCGGTGATGCCCGACGTCCACTACGGCAAGGGCGCCACGGTCGGCTCGGTCATCGCCATGCGGGGCGCGGTGTCCCCGGCGGCCGTCGGCGTCGACATCGGCTGCGGGATGACCGCCGCGAAGTCGTCGCTCACCGTCGAGGACATGCCCGACGACCTGTCCGGCCTGCGCGCCGGGCTGGAGAAGGCGATCCCCGTCGGCCGCGGCACCCACCGGGAGGCCGTCGACCCGTCCGCGCTGCCGAACCTGAAGGAGCGCGGCTGGTACGACTTCTGGGCCGGGTTCGACGGCCTGCACTACGGGGTGCAGTCCCGCCGGGGCCGCGCCCGCACGCAGATGGGCACGCTCGGCGGCGGCAACCACTTCCTGGAGCTGTGCGCGGACGACGAGGGCGCGATCTGGCTCGTCCTGCACTCGGGGTCCCGCAACATCGGCAACGAGCTCGCCGAGCGGCACATCGAGGCCGCGCGCGGGCTGCCGCACAACCGGGACCTGCCGGACGACGACCTCGCCGTGTTCATCGCGGGCACCCCGAAGATGGACGCCTACCGCCACGACCTGTTCTGGGCGCAGGAGTACGCGCGCCGCAACCGCGCCGTCATGATGGCGCTCGCGCAGAACGTCGTGACCCGCCGGTTCGGCGGGAGGCGCTGCCGCTGGGAGGAGCCCGTCTCCTGCCACCACAACTACGTGGCGGAGGAGGAGTACGACGGCGTCGAACTGCTCGTCACCCGCAAGGGCGCCATCCGCGCGGGCGCCGGCGACCTCGGCATCATCCCGGGCTCGATGGCGACCGGCACCTACATCGTGCGCGGCCTCGGCAACGAGACCGCCTACAACTCCGCGTCGCACGGCGCGGGCCGCAAGATGAGCCGCAACAAGGCCCGCAAGAGCTTCACCGTGGACGACCTGGTCGAGCAGACGCGGGGCGTCGAGTGCCGCAAGGACGGCGGCGTCATCGACGAGATCCCCGGCGCCTACAAGGACCTGGAAACGGTGATGGAGTCCCAGACCGACCTGGTAGAGGTGGTGGCCCACCTGCGCCAGCTCATCTGCGTCAAGGGCTAGCCCTCAGGCCGGTCACGGGTCGCACGACCCGCCGGGCGGCGGGCCGTTTCACGAGACGCGCCAGCGGATCGGGGAACGGCTCGCCGCTCGCAACGGGGGTTCCAGGGGGGCGCCCCCCTGGGCTAACTGGGCAGGTGCCTCTCTATGAAGGTGGTCACGTCGGTGAGGACCTCGTCCTGGTTGGTCTCGTTGAAGACCTCGTGGCGGGCGCCGGGATAGACGCGCTCGGTGAGGTCGTCGCCGCGGACCGACTCGATGCCGGCGCGGGTGGCGGCCGGCGGGACCAGCCGGTCGTCCTCTCCGTGCACGTAGAGGACCGGCAGGGCGCCCAGGGAGCCGTGCTCGTTGATGCGGCGCATGGCGGTGTCGAGGGCCCGCACGGTCTGCTTCTTGAACGGGCCGTGCCAGACGAGCGGGTCCTCGGTGTACGCCGTGCCGACCGCCGGGTCGCGCGACAGCGTGGACGTGTCGATCGGCTCGTCGGGCATCTCGTCCAGCGGCAGGAGCCGCTCGGCGACGTGCCAGTTGCCGAGGACCGGGCCGGACAGGACCAGGGCGGTGAGGAGCCCGCCGTGGAGCTGGGCGTACCGGGTCGCGATCAGGCCGCCCATGGAGTGGCCGATCATCACGACGGGCAGGCCGGGGTGGTCGCCGCGCGCCGACTCCACGACCGTGTGCACGTCGGCGACGACGTCCTCGAAGTCCTCGATCAGGACGCGTTCGCCCGCGGAGCGGCCGTGGCCCATGTGGTCGGGCCCGCAGACGACGGCGCCGTGCCGGACGAGGACGTCCGCGACGTGGTCGTAGCGGCCGAGGTGCTCGCCGTACCCGTGCACGAGGACCGCGACGTAGCGCGGGTCGCCGGCCGCCCAGATCCGGGCGGTGATCGCACCCCGCGTCCCCGCGAACTCCCACTCCCGGACCGTGGTCACGATGGCCTCCTCGACCGTTGACGCAACGTAACCGTCTCCCGTGAGGGGACGGAACGTCAACCTCCGGAATAGGGTGGACAGTGCGACCGCAATCCCCGGCCGCCCGCGACCGCGGACGGCCGGTCAGCAGGAAAGGGGCGCCCGTGCTGGTCGACACCTTCGGCCGAACCGCGACGGACCTGCGGGTCTCCCTCACCGACCGCTGCAATCTCCGGTGCTCGTACTGCATGCCGCCCGAGGGGCTGGACTGGCTGCCGAAGCCGGAACTGCTCACCGACGAGGAGGTGATGAGGCTCGTCGGGCTGGCCGTCGGGGAACTCGGCGTCACCGAGGTCCGCTACACCGGGGGCGAGCCGCTGCTGCGGCGCGGCCTGCCGGACATCGTGCGCCGGACGGCGGAACTGAGCCCCCGGCCCCAGGTCTCGCTGACCACCAACGGCATCGGGCTGGACCGGCTCGCCGCGCCGCTGGCGGAGGCGGGGCTCGACCGCGTCAACGTCTCCCTCGACACCCTCGACCGCGCCACGTTCAAGCGGCTGGCGCACCGCGACCGCCTCGACGACGTCCTGAAGGGCCTCGCCGCCGCGCAGGCCGCCGGCCTGGAACCGGTCAAGATCAACGCGGTGCTGATGCGGGGCGTCAACGAGCACGAGGCCGCCGCGCTGCTGCGGTACTGCCTCGACCGCGGCTACCGGCTGCGGTTCATCGAGCAGATGCCGCTGGACGCCCAGCACGGCTGGACCCGCGAGAACATGGTCACCGCCGACGAGATCCTGGCGAAGCTGTCGGCGGAGTTCGACCTCGCTCCGGACACCGCGCACGACCGCGGCAGCGCGCCCGCCGAGTCGTTCACGGTGGGCGGCGGCCCCGCGACCGTGGGGGTGATCGGCTCGGTGACGCGGCCCTTCTGCGGCGCGTGCGACCGGGTGCGGCTCACCGCCGACGGGCAGGTCCGCAACTGCCTGTTCGCCACCGAGGAGTCCAACCTGCGCGACGCGCTGCGGGCAGGCGCCACCGACACCGAGCTCGCCGACCGCTGGCGCAAGGCGGTGTGGGCCAAGCGGGCGGGGCACGGCATCGACGACCCGTCGTTCCTGCAGCCGGCGCGGCCCATGTCGGCGATCGGCGGCTGATGGGCCCGCGCCCCGGGCCGTTCGACGCCGTCGTGCTGGCCGGCGGGCGCGCCCGCCGGTTCGGCGCCGACAAGCCCGCCGCGCCGGTCGGCGGCCGCGCCCTGATCGAGTGGACGGCCGCCGCCGCGTCCGGCGCGTCCCGGCTGGTCGTGGTGGGGCCGCCGCGGGACGTGCTGCCCGGCGCCGTGCTCACCCGCGAGGACCCGCCCGGCGCCGGCCCGGTGCCCGCGCTGCGCGCCGGGCTGGCCGAGGTGCGCGCGCCGCTGCTGGCGCTTTTGGCCGCCGACCTGCCGTTCCTGCGCCCGGAGCACGTGGCCCGGCTGCTGGACGCGGTGGGGGAGCGGCCGGGGGCCGTGCTGGTCGACGGGGACGGCCGCGAGCAGTGGCTCGCCGGCTGCTGGCGCACCGACGCCCTGCGGACGGCCCTGGCCGGCTACTCGGGCGCGTCGCTGCGCGGGCTCCTCGGCCCGCTCGGTCCCGCCGCGGTCGCGCTGCCCGCGGGGGCGCGGCCCGCGTGGTTCGACTGCGACACCCCCGAGGAGCTGGCCGCCGCCGAGCGCCTGCTTTGATCGTGCGAGAGTGGGCAGGTTCGCCGAGACCACGCGTGAGGGGGACCCCATGTCGGTGCTTGAGGACTGGATCAACGCTGTCTGCGGTGAGCTGGGCCTGGAACGCTGCGAGATCGACCGCGACCTGGTGCTGGACCTCGCCCGCGACGTCGCGCACGGTGTCGCGCGCCCCGGCGCGCCGCTGACGGCGTACCTGCTGGGGCTCGCGGTCGGGCGGGGCGAGCCCGCGCGGGACGCCGCCGCCCGGCTGACGGAGATGGCCGAGAACTGGGCCGCCGAGCCCGCGGAGAAGGCGGAGGTGCCCCGCCAGGAGCGCGGCCCGGCGGAAGAGCCGGTCCTCGACGACGCGTGACCCGCCGCTAACCCCCGGCGGGCGGCGCCTCGCGGTCGGCGGCGGGCACGACGTCCTTCAGGAAGTCGCGCCGGGACAGGAACGCCGACAGGCTCTCGCGGTGCTCGTCGCACGCCAGCCAGATCTTCCGCCGGTCCGGGGTGTGGATCTTGGGGTTGTTCCAGCGCAGCGCCCAGACGGCGGCGGCGCGGCAGCCCTTGGCGGAGCACAGCAGTTCGTCGGGCCCGGTTCCCGGAGCGGAGTCGGTCATCGATCAACTGTGGCACAGCCGGCCGTGCGGGAGGCCCCCGGCCCGTGTTTCGTCCGTGAGCCTCCCGGTTAGGAGCCAGCAGTGCGGAGCGAGGCCACCGACGCCACCGGCGGTGACTGGGACAGGCGGCGCCGCTGGGAGGCGCTTTCCGTGTGCCTCGTCGCGGCGTTCATGACGCTGCTCGACGTCAGCATCGTCAACGTGGCGCTGCCCTCGATCCGCGACGGGCTCGGTGCGTCCGAGGCGGGGCTGCAGTGGATCCTGTCGGGGTACGCGCTGACGTTCGGCCTAGTCCTGGTGCCGGCGGGGCGGCTCGGTGACGCGCGCAGCCGCCGCGCGGTGTTCATGTTCGGGCTCGCGCTGTTCACGGTGGCGAGCGCGCTGGCCGGGATGGCCCCGTCGGTGCTGTTCCTCGTCGTGGCGCGGCTCGTCCAGGGCGTGGCGGGCGGCATCATCAACCCGCAGGTCGCGGGCCTCATCCAGCAGCTGTTCCGCGGCACCGACCGGGGGCGGGCGTTCGGCGCGCTCGGCGCCGTGATCGGGATCGCGACCGCCATCGGCCCGATGCTCGGCGGCGGGCTGATCTCCCTCGCCGGCTCCGCGGACGGCTGGCGCTGGGTGTTCTACGTCAACGTCCCGGTCGGGGTGGTGGCGCTGGTGCTGGCCTGGCGGCTGCTGCCCGCGCCCGTCTACGGGGAGCGGCAGGGCCTCGACCCGGTCGGGGTGCTGCTGCTCGGCGCGGGCGTCGTGTGCCTGCTGCTACCGCTCGTCCAAGAGCAGGAGTGGCGGGGAAACGCGAAATGGCTCCTGGCCCTCGCGGGGGTGGTGCTGATCGTCCTGTTCGCCGCGTGGGAGCGCCGGGCCCGGACGCCGATGGTCCGCCTCGCCCTGTTCCGGTTCCGCTCCTACGCGCTCGGCTCGACGATCGCGCTGCTGTACTTCGCCGGCTTCACCGCGATCTTCTTCATCCTCACCCTGTACCTGCAGAGCGGGCTCGGCTACAGCGCGCTCGGCGCGGGGTTCGCCATGACCCCGTTCGCGGTGGGCTCCGGATTCGGATCCCTCGCCGGGGGGCGGCTGGTCGCGCGGTTCGGGCGCGCGACCGTCGCCGGCGGGCTGGCCCTGGTGCTCGCCGGCGTCGGCGCGACGTGGGTGGCGGTCGAGCTGAACCCCGGCGGCGGCGTGGGGTGGGCGATCGCGGCGCCGCTGCTGGTGGCGGGCCTCGGCAGCGGCCTTGTCATCGCGCCCAACCAGACGATCACGCTGTCGGAGGTGCCCCACACCGAGGGCGGCAGCGCGGCGGGCGTGCTGCAGACCGGCCAGCGCGTCGGCACCGCGGCCGGCATCGCCGCCGTCGGCTACGTGTTCTTCGGCGCCCTCGCCGGGACCGGCGGGGACTGGGCGACCGCGTTCCGGCGGGGACTGGTCGTGATCATCGTGTTCGTGTTCGCGGCGCTGGCGGCGGCGGTCGCCGACCTGCTCGCCGACCGCCGTGACCGGAGGCGCCCGTGACCGGAGGCGCCCGTGAACGACCTGCCCGGTGACCGTCAGCGCCGGCGGCGCAGCGCCCGGGCCGACACGGCGAGGAGCGCCGCGGTGCCCGCGGCCGCGCCCGCGAGGACGAGGTTCTGCCGCCGGAGCCGCGCCGGGATCTCCGCGTACGGCATCGTCGAGAACGACACCAGCTCGTAGCGGGACACGTAGCGGCCGGCCAGGCGGCGCTCCAGCGCGTGCGTCGCGGCCTGCCCGGCCCGGTACACCGGGGACGCCACGCGGTCGCGCATCTCGATGAAGTTGTCGAGGGCCATCTCGGCGATCGCGTCGGTGTTGGGCTTGCGCCGCTCCTGGTAGCGGGCCAGCGCCCGCGCCCAGTCGCCGCCGGTCTCGGTGAGGCACCGGTCGATCTCGATGCAGTCCTCGAACGCGCAGTTGGCGCCCTGCCCGTAGAACGGGACGATCGCGTGCGCCGCGTCGCCCACCAGCGCGGCGACGGCGGCGCCGCCCTGCCGCGTCCAGGGCCAGGAGCGGACGGTCACCAGCGACCCGACCGGGTTGTGCGCGAAGTCGGCGGCGAGGCTCGGCATGAGGGCCGCGGCGTCGCGGTAGTGGCGTTCGAAGTAGCCGGTGACCTTCGCCGGCGTGTCGAGCGCGGCGAGGTCGTCCTTCGGCCAGAACAGCGTGCAGGTGAACGACCGGTCGAGGTTCGGCAGCGCGATCATCATGGCGGTGCCGCGCGGCCAGATGTGCAGCGCGTCGGGGTCGAGCGCGAACCCGCCGTTCCGCGGCGGGATCGTCAGCTCCTTGTAGCCGTGCTCCAGGAAGTCGGTGTCGGCGTCCAGGCCGAGGGACCGGCGGACCGCGCTGTAGGCGCCGTCCGCGGCGAGGACGACGCCGGCCGGTTCGGGCGGCGCGTCCTGGAAGAGCACCGTGCCGGCGTCGAGGTCCACCCCGGCGACGCGCGAGGAGAACCTCAGCGTGACGCCGGGCGTGGCGCTCGCGGTGTCGAGCAGCGACCGGTTGAGGTCGGCGCGGCCGATGGAGTTGATGGCGCGCTCGCCGTCCGCGCTGTAGGGCTGGAAGTTGGTGGCGCCGTCGGCCGGGTGCACCATCCGGCCGTGCATCGGCAGGGCCAGCTTGAGGCAGTGGTCCCGCAGGCCGACCTCCTCCAGCGCGGCGAGGCCGCGGGCGGAGACCGCCAGGTTGATCGACCGGCCCCGCTCGGCGCCGGAGACCCGCGGGTCGGGGCGCCGCTCGTACACCGTCACCGGGATGCCGCGCCGGCCCAGCAGCACCGCCAGCAGGGAGCCCGCCAGGCCCGCGCCGATGATCGCGACGCGCTCGCCGCCGTCACCCGCCATCGGCGGTGCCCTCCCCGGAGGCGGGCGCCTCGGTCTGCGAGCGGACCTCCCACAGGTCGGGGAAGGCGGGCGTGAACAGCGTGCGGCGCAGGTAGTCGGCGCCGGCCGACCCGCCCGTGCCGATCTTCGCGCCGATCGTCCGCTCCACCATCTTCAGGTGCCGGTACCGCCACTCCTGGACGCCCTCGTCCACGTCGACGAGCGCCTCGCAGACCTCGGCGGCGGGCCCGGACTCGTCGGCGTACACGGCGAGCAGCGCCTTCTGGACGCCGGGGTCGGGCTCCCAGGGCCGGGACGTGTCGCGGTCGAGCGCCTCGCGCGGGACGGCGAAGCCCTTGCCGTCCAGGTACCGCAGCAGCGAGTCGAACATCGACGGGCGCGCCACCGCCGCCTGGAGCCGCTCGTCGTCGCGCAGGTCCGACGCGGGGAACCTGCGCCGTCCGAGGACGGCCTCAATCTCGCGGAACTGCTCGCTCTGGAACCCGCTGGAGGAGCCGAGGACGTCCCGGAACGCGGCGAACTGCCGGGGCGTCATCGTCTCCAGCACGTCCAGCTGCCCGACGACCGTCTTGAGGATCTTGGCGATGCGGCGGGCGGTGTGCAGCGATCCGGCGCTGTTGCCGTCCTCCAGCCTGCGCTGCAGGAGGTCCGCCTCGTGGAGGATCTGCTTGAACCACAGCTCGTAGACCTGGTGGATGATCACGAAGAGCAGTTCGTCGTGGGCCCGGGTCTTCGGCTCCTGGCAGGCCAGGAGGTCGTCGAGCTTCAGGTAGCCGCCGTACGTCATCGTCGGCGAATCCGCCATCACGCCTCCTTGCGACACAACGGATGTGTCCGCAGCATAAGGGATGTCGTTCCGGGCGCCCGCGGGGGCGCCCGGCGGGGTCAGCCGAGGTCGCCGGCGCAGTCGCGGACGGTGCGCAGCGCCGCCGTGATCTCCGCGGCCCGCTCGGCGGGCAGGCCGGCGATGCCGAAGCCCGCCTCGTTGAGGGCGAGCGTGGCCTCCTCGGCGAGCTCGCGCCCGGCCGGGGTGATGGTGGCGAGGACGACGCGGCGGTCGTCGGAGGAGGGGCCGCGGCCGACCAGCCCGCGCCGCTCCAGGCGCCCGATCACGTTGGTGACCGAGGCGGGGTGCACCATGAGGCGGGTGCCCATCTTGCCCATGGGGAGCGTCCCGGTCCGGGTGAAGGCGAGCAGGCGCAGCGCCTCGTAGGCCGCGAAGGTCAGCGCGTAGGGTTTGAGAACGGCCTCGATCCGGCTCAGCAGGAGCTGCTGGGCCCGCATGACCGAGGTGACGGCCGCCATGTGGTCGGCGTGGTCGGGCCAGCGGAGGCTCCACTGGCGGTGGGCCTCGGAGATCGGGTCGGGGGAGTGCGGCACCGCACCACCGTATGCGGTCTTGACCGGCTCGCGCATGCAAACTACTTTAACTTCCAAATATTGGATGTCCAAGGTTTGGGGTGGGGGACGGTGACCGAGGAGCTGCACACGCCGGTGCATCCGGTGCGGTTCGTGACGGCCGCGGCCCTGTTCGACGGGCACGACGCGGCGATCAACATCATGCGGCGCATCCTGCAGTCCCAGGGCGCCGAGGTGGTGCACCTGGGGCATGACCGCTCGGTGCGCGAGGTCGTCGGCGCCGTGCTGGAGGAGGACGCGCAGGGCGTCGCGATCAGCTCCTACCAGGGCGGCCACGTCGAGTACTTCGAGTACCTGTCGCAAAGCCTCAAGGAGGCGGGCGCCGAGCACGTGAAGGTGTTCGGCGGGGGCGGCGGGGTCATCGTCCACGAGGAGATCGCCCGGCTGTCGGGCGCCGGCGTGCGGATCTTCTCGCCCGAGGACGGGCAGCGCCTCGGCCTCCCCGGCATGATCAACGAGCTGGTGCGCGACTGCGACGCCGACCTCGCCGCCGAGCCCGTCCCCGCAGCCGCCGTGCTCGCGGGGGACCGGCGCGCCCTGGCCCGCACCATCACCTGCCTGCAGGCCGGGCGCCTGCCCGGCGAGGACCGGGCCGCGCTCGCCGAGGCGGCGCGCGAGCGGCGCGTCCCCGTGCTCGGCATCACCGGGACGGGCGGGTCCGGCAAGTCGTCGCTCACCGACGAGCTGGTGCGGCGGCTGCGCGTCGACCAGCGGGACGGGCTGCGCGTCGCGGTGCTGGCCGTCGACCCCACCCGGCGGCGCGGCGGCGGCGCGCTGCTCGGCGACCGGATCAGGATGAACGCCCTGGACGGCGACCGCGTCTTCTTCCGCTCGCTGGCCACGCGGGGCGCGCGGGAGCTGCCCGACGGCATCGAGGACGTCATCACCGCCTGCAAGGCCGCCGGGTACGACCTCGTCATCCTGGAGACCCCCGGCATCGGGCAGGGCGACGCCGCCATCGTCCCGCTGGTCGACGTCTCGCTGTACGTGATGACGCCCGAGTTCGGCGCCGCGTCCCAGCTGGAGAAGATCGACATGCTCGACTTCGCCGACGCGGTCGCGATCAACAAGTTCGAGCGGCGCGGCGGGGCGGACGCCCTGCGGGACGTGTCGCGGCAGATGATCCGCAACCGGGAGGCGTTCGGGAAGCGCCCCGAGGACATGCCGGTGTTCGGCACCAGCGCCGCCACGTTCGACGACGACGGCGTCACCGCCCTCTACCGGTACCTCGGCGGGCTGCTCGGCGAGCACGGGCTGCGGCTCGCGGACGGCGCCCTGCCCGAGGTCGCCACGAAGGTCTCCACCGGCGCCGCGACGATCATCCCGCCGGGCCGGGTGCGGTACCTGTCCGACATCGCCGAGACCGTGCGCGGCTACCACGCCGCGACCGTCCGGCAGATCGCGGCCGTCCGGCGCGTCCAGCGGCTGGACGAGGTGCGCGCCGAGCTGGCCGACGCGTCCGAGGTCGAGGGGCTGCTGGAGCGGGCCCGCGGCGACGTGGCCCCGGAGAACGCCGCGCTGATCGAGGAGTGGCCGGCGGTCGTGGCGGCGTACTCGGGCGAGGAGCAGGTCGTCCGGATCCGCGACCGGGAACTGCGCACGGTGCTGACCCGCGAGTCCCTGTCGGGCACCCGCGTCCCGCGCGTCGCGCTCCCGCGCTACACCGACCACGGCGAGCTGCTGAGGTTCCTGCGCAACGAGAACCTGCCGGGCCGCTTCCCGTTCACCGCCGGGGTGTTCCCCTTCAAGCGCGACAACGAGGACCCCGCGCGCATGTTCGCGGGGGAGGGCGACCCGTTCCGCACCAACCGCCGGTTCAAGCTGCTGTCGGAGGGCCAGCCCGCGACGCGCCTGTCGACCGCGTTCGACTCGGTCACCCTGTACGGGCGCGACCCCGACGAGCGTCCCGACGTGTACGGCAAGGTCGGCACGTCCGGCGTGTCCATCGCGACCCTGGACGACATGAAGGCCCTCTACGACGGGTTCGACCTGGCGTCGCCGACGACGTCGGTGTCGATGACGATCAACGGCCCGGCGCCGACGATCCTCGCGTTCTTCCTCAACACGGCCATCGACCAGGGCCTCGACGCCTTCTACGAGGAGCACGGGCGCGAGCCCGACGCGCGGGAGGCCGCCGAGATCCGCGCGCGCGTCCTGTCCACCGTGCGCGGCACCGTGCAGGCCGACATCCTCAAGGAGGACCAGGGCCAGAACACCTGCATCTTCTCCACCGAGTTCTCCCTGCGGATGATGGGCGACATCCAGGAGTGGTTCATCGCCAACGACGTCCGCAACTTCTACTCGGTGTCCATCTCCGGCTACCACATCGCCGAGGCCGGGGCGAACCCCATCAGCCAGCTCGCGTTCACCCTCGCCAACGGCTTCACCTACGTCGAGTCGTACCTGGCGCGCGGCATGGACGTGAACGACTTCGCCCCCAACCTGTCGTTCTTCTTCTCCAACGGCATGGATCCCGAGTACAGCGTCCTCGGACGCGTCGCCCGCCGCATCTGGGCCGTGGCCATGCGCGACCGGTACGGCGCCAACGAGCGCAGCCAGAAGCTCAAGTACCACGTGCAGACGTCCGGGCGGTCCCTGCACGCGCAGGAGATGGCCTTCAACGACATCCGCACGACGCTGCAGGCGCTCATCGCCGTCTACGACAACTGCAACAGCCTGCACACCAACGCCTACGACGAGGCCGTGACCACGCCGACGGCCGAGTCGGTGCGGCGCGCCCTGGCGATCCAGCTCGTCATCAACCGCGAGTGGGGCCTCGCGATGAACGAGAACCCGCTGCAGGGGTCGTTCATCATCGACGAGCTGACCGACCTCGTCGAGGAGGCGGTCCTCGCCGAGTTCGACCGCATCAGCGAGCGCGGGGGCGTGCTCGGCGCGATGGAGACCGGCTACCAGCGCGGCCGCATCCAGGACGAGTCGATGCTGTACGAGCAGCGCAAGCACGACGGGTCGCTGCCGATCATCGGTGTCAACACCTTCCGCGGCCCCGACGCCGCCGACGGCACACCGGACACGATCGAGCTGGCCCGCGCCACCGAGGAGGAGAAGCGCTCCCAGCTCGAACGGGTCCGCGCCTACCAGGACGCGCACCGCGACGAGGCGAGCGAGGCCATCGCCGCGCTGAAGGAGGCGGCCCGGTCGCGCGGCAACGTGTTCGCGGTGCTGATGGACGCCGCCCGCGTGTGCAGCCTGCAGCAGGTCACCGAGGCGTTCTTCGAGGTCGGCGGCCAGTACCGCCGGAACGTGTAGCCGCCGATGACGCCGCCGATGACGCCGCGGACGGCCCCGCTCGACGACACCGGCCACCCGGTCCCCGTCCCGGACCGGGTGCGCCGCGTCGTGTCGATCGTCCCGTCGCTGACCGAGACCGTCGCGGCCACCGCGCCCGGCCTGCTCGCGGGCGCCACCGACTGGTGCACCCACCCCGCGGACCTGGACGTGCCGCGCGTCCGGGGGACGAAGAACCCCGACCTGGAGCGCATCGCGGAGCTGCGTCCCGACGTCGTCCTCGGCAACACCGAGGAGAACCGGCCCGCCGACATAGCCGCCCTGCGCGCCGAGGGGACCGCGGTCTGGATGACCGAGATCCGTACCGTGGACGAGGCGCTGGCGTCGCTGCGCCGCATGCTCACCGAGGCGTGCCGGGTCCCGGCGCCGGGCTGGCTGGACGAAGCGTCCCGCGTCTGGGCCGGAATCGCGCCGGGGGAGCCCCGCGCGGCGGTGATCCCGATCTGGCGGCGGCCGTGGATGGTCGTCGGCCGCGACACCTTCACCGGGGACGTCCTGTCCCGCCTGGGCGTGTCGAACGTGTACGCCGGCCATCCCGAGCGCTACCCGAAGATCCCCCTGGCGGAGCTGAACGCGGCCGGCGCGGACCTGGTCGTCCTGCCCGACGAGCCCTACCGGTTCACCGCGGACGACGGCCCGGAATCGTTCCCCGGGATCGACGTCGCGCTCGTCGACGGCCGGCACCTCACCTGGTACGGCCCGTCCCTCGCCGGCGCCCCGGCGGCGCTGGCGGCCCGGCTGGCCGCCGCCCGGCCCTACTGACCGCCCTGCCCGTCTCCGCGGGCGAACATCGCCTCGACGCAGGCGGCCATGCGGCCGTCCAGCTCCTCCGCCGGCAGGCCGATCTCCCGCGCCAGGTGCTCGCGCAGCAGCGTGTACCCGTAGATCGTCGACGCGATCGCCGCCTGCACCGCCTCGACGTCCTCGACCGGCAGCTCGCCCCGCGCCGCCTCCGCGGCGAGGTCGGCGCGCCCCGCGCCCTTGTTGAGCAGCACCCGGGGCCGGTCGTCGCCGTCCAGCACCAGCAGCGACGCCAGGACGACCGGCTCGGGGTTGCGCAGGCTCTTCCAGAACAGCCGCGACAGCCGCTTGCGCAGCGGCAGGCCGGCCGCGTCGACGGCGTCCTCCGCGTTGGGCCGGGACCGGTGGAACAGCGCCGAGCGCAGCAGATCCCGCCGCGACCCGAAGTACTGGTAGACCAGCCCCCGGTTCACCCCCGCCTCGTCGGCGACCTGCCGCAGGTTCAGCCCGGCGAGGACGCCGCCGCGCCGCAGCAGCGCGATGGCCGCCGCGCGCAGCGACTCCTCGGTGGCCTCCCGGTCCCGCGCCGGGCCGTCCCTGCGGGCCGGCCGCGGCGCGGTCACGTGCGGTCCCCCCGCGGGGGGACGGCCTCCCACAGCCCCCGGCTCATGCCCGGGGGCCGCCCGCGACGTAGATGACCTGCCCCGACACGAACGAGGCGTCGTCGCTGACCAGGAACGCCACCGTCCCGGCGATGTCCTCGGGGACGCCGACGCGGCGGACGGGGATCTCCTTGGCCGCGGCGGCCTTGAAGTCCTCCCACTCGACGCCGACGCGCGCGGCGGTCGCGGCCGTCATCTCCGTCGCGATGAACCCCGGGGCGATCGCGTTGGCGGTCACGCCGAACTTGCCGAGCTCGATCGCGAGGGTCTTGGTGAAGCCCTGCAGGCCCGCCTTGGCGGCCGAGTAGTTGACCTGCCCGCGGTTGCCGAGCGCCGACACCGACGACAGGTTGACGATGCGGCCCCAGCCGGCCTTCGTCATGTGCTCCTGGGCGGCGCGGCTCATCAGGAACGAGCCGCGCAGGTGCACCGCCATGACGGTGTCCCAGTCGTCGTCGGTCATCTTGAACAGCAGGTTGTCCCGCGTGACGCCGGCGTTGTTGACCAGCACCACGGGCGGGCCCAGCTCCGCCGCGACGCGCGCCACGGCGGCGGAGACCTGCGCGGCGTCGGAGACGTCCACGCCGACGGCGATCGCCTTCCCGCCGTCTCCGCCGATCTGCTCCACGGTGCCGGCGCACGCGGCCTCGTCGAGGTCGCAGACCGCGACCGCGAAGCCCTCCCGGCCGAGCCGGACGGCCGTGGCGGCGCCGATGCCGCGCGCCGCGCCGGTGACGATGGCGACCCGGTTGTCACTCATGTCGACTGCCCTTTCAGACCTGGATGTCCTTGGCGATGATGGTCTTGAGCACCTCGCTGGTGCCGCCGTAGATGCGGCTGACCCGCGCGTCGGTGTACAGCCGCGCGATCGGGTACTCCAGGATGTAGCCGTAGCCGCCGTGGAGCTGCAGGCACTTGTCGACGACGCGGGCCTGGACCTCGGTGCAGAACAGCTTGCACATGGCGGCGTCGGCGGGGGTGAGCTCCCCGGCGTCCAGCGCCTCGATGCACCGGTCGACGAGCGACCGCGCCGCCTCGACCTCGGTGGCGCACTCGGCGAGGACGAACTTGGTGTTCTGGAACGACGACACGGTCTTGCCGAAGACCGTCCGCTCCTGCACGTACCTGCGGGCGAACTCCACGGCCGCGGCCGCGGACGCGTAGGAGCTGGTCGCGATGCCGAGGCGCTCCTCGGCGAGGTTGTGCGTCAGGTACTCGAACCCGCGGCCCTCCTCGCCGAGCAGGTCCTCCACCGGGACGCGGACGTCGCTGAACGACAGCTCGGCGGTGTCGGAGCTGCGCAGCCCGATCTTCTCCAGCTTGCGGCCGACCGCGTAGCCCTCGCTCCTGGTGTCCACCGCGAGGATGGACAGGCCCGCCCGGCGGTTCTCCGGCGTCGCCGGGGACGTGCGCGCGACCACGAGCACCCGGTCGGCGAGGACGCCGCCGGTGATGAACGTCTTGGCGCCGTTGAGGACGTAGTGGTCCCCGTCGCGCTTCGCGGTCGTCTGCATCCCGGCGAGGTCGGAGCCGGTGCCGGGCTCGGTCATCGCGATGGCCGTCATCATGTCGCCGGACACGAACGGCGGCAGCCAGCGCTTCTTCTGCTCCTCCGAGCCGTACTTCAGCAGGTACGGCAGGACGAGGTTGACGTGCACGCCGTAGCCGCCGAAGCTCACCCCGGCGCGGGCGCACTCCTCGGAGACCACGGCCTGGTACTTGAAGCTCGTCTCCCCGGCGCCGCCGTACTCCTCGGGGACCTGGATGCCGAACACCCCGAGCTCCCCGAGCTTGTTGTAGAAGGCGCGCGGCGGGTGGCCGGCCTTCTCCCACTCCTCGTAGACGGGCGCGACCTCCGCCTCGATGAACGCCCGGATCGTCTCCCGGAACGCCTCATGGTCCTCGTCGAACACGGTGCGGCGCACGCTGGGCCCCTTTCACTGCGCTGTTAACAGAACGCTAACCTAACTCGAATCCAGTTCTAGAATCAAATACGAGTCGGGTGGGACACCGTGCCGGCGGCGGCCGGGCTCGTAGACCTGCCGCGGCAGCGGCCTGGGGAAGACGGTCCGGGCCCCGCCCACGGCGCGGACGCCCATCTCGCCAGGGCGCCGCGAAGGAGTTCACCCCGGGAAGGCGATGCGACGAGACATGGAGCTGATATGTCTCGCGAGGACTCGGACGGTGCGCGGCCGGGAAACGGTGCGCCGCGCGGATCACCTGGCGGAAAAGTTCGGGCCGGCGGGATTTCGGACCGTGGCCGAAGTAGGCCATGTCCGGGCCTTGCCGTTCCCGCCTGGATGTGCGGCGCGCCCGCGGCGGGCGGTCAGGGCCGGGACGCGGCGTCAAGCGCGGCCCACGCGCCGTTGCGCGCGGAGCCGGGGAAGTGCCGGGAGAAGCCCCCGGACATGAAAAGCGGCGCCGGGTGGATACGGGGGCAATCCACCCGGCGCCGCATCATCGGTGTTCCGACGGGGGCCCGGAACACCGGCACGGGCGCTCCGACGGGGGACCAGAGCGCCGGTACAAATCGTACACCGAAACCCCCCGCGGTTAGTCAAGAGAATGTCACGACCGGATTTCCGGTCGCTGTCCGGAAACCGGCTTCTGTCCGTGCTGCGCGTGGTCGCCGAAGGTCGCGGTCGCCACCGGCTCCCGGCCGCCGTTCGCGACGATGACGGCGATGTACGGCAGCACCAGCGCGGTGACCACCAGGCACAGCACCGCCCATGCCGGCGCGCCCGCCACGGCGGCGAGTATGGCGCCGACGAAGCACACCGTCCGCACGGCCATCGACACCAGGTAGCGCCGCTGCCGGTGCTCGATGTCCTCCGACATCGGGCGGGGGGCGTCGGTGACCGTGTAGACCTCCGGCTCCCGCCGGTGATTGACCTTCACCATTCCACGGTAAGCCCATGGAGTCCGGCTGGCGACAGCAGTACGGGTCAAAACATCGCATCGGAGGAACGACATGACGGATCGCACCTACCGGGTGACGGAGATCGTGGGCACCTCGCCGGAGTCGGTCGAGAGCGCCGTCCGCAACGGCGTCCGGCGCGCCGCGCAGACCCTGCGCCACCTGGACTGGTTCGAGGTGACCGAGGTCCGCGGCCAGATCGAGGACGGGGAGGTCGCCCACATCCAGGTCACCATGAAGGTCGGCTTCCGCCTGGAAGACGCCTAGCGGCCCGCTGAGCCGCCCCCGGCCCCGGTCCCGTCCGGGCCCGGGGCCGGCGGGGCGTCAGGTCGCCTGGCTCACCGTCGACATGTTGAAGTCGGGGACGCGCAGGGCCGGCATCGCGGCGCGGGTGAAGTAGTCCGACCACTCGCGCGGCAGCGTCGGGCCGGTCTCGCCGACCTCGCCGATGCGGGACAGCAGGTCCACGGGGCTCTCGTTGAACCGGAAGTTGTTCACCGCCCCGACGACCTCGCCGTCCTCGACGAGGTACACCCCGTCGCGGGTGAGGCCGGTCAGCAGCAGGCTCTGCGGGTCGACCTCGCGGATGTACCACAGGCACGTCAGCAGCAGCCCCCGCTCGGTGCGGGCGACCATCTCCTCCAGCGACGCGCCGCCGCCCGGCCCCGCCATCGCCAGGTTGTCGACGGGCGGGGTGACCGGCAGCCCGGTGCGCGCGGCCGAGTGCCGGGTCTGGGTGAGCGAGGTGAGCACGCCGTCCCTGATCCAGTCGGTGGCGCCGAGCGCGAGGCCGTTGTCGAACACCGACGACTCGCGGCCGGAGGCGTGCGCGACGACGAACGGGGCGCACTCCAGGCCGGGCGCGGCCGGGTCGCTGGACAGCGTGACGGGCACCTCCGCGAGTCGCTCCCCGACGCGGGTGCCGCCGCCGGGGGCGCTGAACACCGTCCGGCCGTCGCCCGCGTCCTGCGCGCCCGCCGACCAGTACAGGTAGATCATCAGGTCGGCGACGGCGGACGGCGGCAGGATCGTCTCGTACCGCCCGGCCGGCAGGTCCACCCGCCGCTCGCCCCACTCCAGCCGCCGGGCGAGGCCGGCGGTCAGCGCGGGCACGTCGACGTCGGTGAAGTCGCGGGTGCCGGCGCCCGCCCACGCCGAGCCGCCCGCGCCCTTGGCGTTGAGCTCCAGCAGCCCGGTCGGCTGGTCGTGCCGCAGCCGCAGCCCCGCCGAACTGCCCAGGAACGTCGAGGTCAGCATGTGGTTCGCGAACCCGTACAGGCGCCGGCCGCCGGCCTCCGCGGCGGCGAACGCCTCGCCCAGCGCGGGCGCGACCCCCTCGAACACCCCGATCCCGGTCTCGGCCGGGTCGTCGTCCCACCCGGTCGCGGGCGGCCCCTCGGCCACCAGCGGGGCGGCGTCCTCGGCGGGCTCGTTGCCGGCGGCGTCGGCCTCGGCGGCGCGCACCAGGTCCTCGACGCCGTCCGCGCCGACGGCCGACCGCGACACCACGCCCGCCGCGACGCCGTCCGCGGTGTCGCGCAGCGCGATGACGGTCAGCCGGCTGGACCGGGTCACGCCGTTGGTGGTGAGCGTGTTGCCCGCCCAGCGCAGGTTCGCGGTGCTGGACTCCTCGGCGATGACGACGCAGTCGTCGGCCCGCGACGCGGCCAATGCCCGCTCGACGGCCTCCTGAGCCCTCACTGGCCCGCCTCCTTCAGGGTGTTGAGGATGTTGACGCCGCGGAACAGCGCCGACGGGCAGCCGTGGCTGACCGGCGCGACCTGCCCCGGCTGGCCCTTGCCGCAGTTGAACGCGCCGCCCAGCACGTACGTCTGCGGGCCGCCGACGGCCTCCATCGAGTTCCAGAAGTCGGTGGTGGTCGCCTGGTAGGCGACGTCGCGGAGCTGCCCGGCGAGCCGCCCGTTCTCGATCCGGTAGAACCGCTGCCCGGTGAACTGGAAGTTGTAGCGCTGCATGTCGATCGACCAGCTCTTGTCGCCGACGATGTACACGCCGCGCTCCACCCCGGAGATCAGCTCGTCGGTGGACGGGCCGCCCTCGGCGGGCCGCAGCGAGACGTTCGCCATCCGCTGGATCGGCATGCTGGACGCCGCGTCGGCGAACGCGCACCCGTTGGAGCGCTCGGCGCCGGTCAGCCGCGCGATGCGCCGGTCGGTCTGGTAGCCGGTGAACAGCCCGCCGGAGACGATGTCGAACGACTGCGTCTGCACGCCCTCGTCGTCGTAGCCGATGGTGGCCAGGCCGTGCTCGGCGGTGCGGTCCCCGGTGACGTTCATGACCTCCGAGCCGTACCGCAGGCTCCCCAGCTTGTCGGGCGTGGCGAACGAGGTGCCCGCGTACGCGGCCTCGTACCCGAGCGCCCGGTCGAGCTCGGTCGCGTGCCCGATCGACTCGTGGATCGTCAGCCACAGGTTCGACGGGTCGACCACCACGTCGTACACGCCCGCCTCGACCGACGGCGCGGCGAGCTTCTCGGCGAGCAGCTCGGGGATGCGGGCCAGCTCGTCGTCCCAGTCCCAGTGCTCGCCCGACAGCCACTCCCACCCGTACCCGGCGGGCGGCGCCAGCGTCCGCATCGTGTCGAACAGGCCGTCCCTGATGCCCACGGCGTTCACCACCGGGTGCAGCCGGACGCGCTGCTGGGTCGTGACGGTGCCCGCGAGGTCGGCGAAGAACTTGTTCTCCCGGACCTGCAGCAGCGTCGCGTCCACGTGGTCGACGCGGTCGTCGCCGAGCAGCCGGCGGCTCCAGCCCGCCAGCAGCGCCACCTTCTCGGCGGTCGGCACGTCGAACGGGTCGACCTCGTACGCCGACACCCACGTGCGCTCCCCGTGGACGGGCTCGGGGGCCAGCTCGATCGGCTCGCGGTTGACGGGACGGGCGACCGCGGCGACCTCCACCGCCCGGGCCGCCAGCCCGGCGGCGCCCTCGGGCGTCAGGTCGATGCCGGCGGCGAAACCCCACGTGCCGTCCTTGACGACGCGGACCGACAGGCCGACGTCGTCGGCGTCCAGCGCCGTCTCCAGCGCGGCGTCGTGCAGGCGGAGGGTCTGGCTGCGGATGCGCTCCACGCGGAGGTCGGCGTGCTCGGCGCCCAGCTCCCGGGCCCGGGACAGGGCCGCGTCGGCCAGCGCGCGCAGCGGCAGCGCGGTGAAGGCGGGATCGATGTCATGCACCCTTGGCAACCTACCCGCCGGGTCCGCCGCGCGGCCGAACAAACACGGATGGCGGATCTTGTCGGTTCGGCACATCCGCAGGGTCGGGGAAGGCCGCTAGTGTCGTGCGCTGTCATCACCGTGCGAAGCGGTGCACCACGAACAGCAACGAGAGGGTCGTGATGAGTCGCTCTGTCCTCGTCACCGGGGGGAACCGGGGCATCGGCCTGGCGATCGCCCGCGAGCTCGCCGCCGCGGGCGACGCCGTCGCCGTCACCTACCGGTCCGGCGAGCCGCCCGAGGGCCTGTTCGGCGTGCGCTGCGACGTCACCAGCGCCGAGGACGTCGACGCCGCCTTCGGCAAGGTCGAGGCGGAGCAGGGCCCGGTCGAGGTCGTCATCGCCAACGCCGGCATCACCAAGGACACCCTGCTCGCGATCATGAGCGAGGAGTCGTTCACCTCGGTGCTCGACACCAACCTCACCGGCGCGTTCCGCGTCGCCAAGCGCGGCGTGAAGGGCATGATGCGCAAGCGCAAGGGCCGCATCGTGCTGGTCTCCTCCGTCGTCGGGCTGTCCGGGTCGGCGGGCCAGACCAACTACGCCGCGTCCAAGGCGGGCATGGTCGGCTTCGCGCGGTCCCTCGCCCGCGAGCTCGGCTCGCGCGGCATCACCGTCAACGTGGTCGCGCCCGGCTTCGTCGAGACCGACATGACCGCGGTCCTCAGCGAGGACCAGCACAAGGCCGTCACCGCCGCGATCCCGCTCGGCCGCATCGCGCAGCCCGACGAGATCGCCAAGGCCGTGCGGTTCGTCGCGAGCGAGGACGCCGCCTACATCACCGGGGCCGTGATCCCCGTCGACGGCGGCCTGGGAATGGGGCACTGACGCATGGGAATCCTCGAAGGCAAGCGCATCCTCGTCACCGGCGTCCTCACCGACGCCTCCATCGGCTTCCACGTCGCGCGGATCGCGCAGGAGCAGGGCGCCGAGGTGGTCCTCACCGCCTACCCCCGCCCGACCCTCACCGCGCGCACCGCCAAGCGCCTCCCGTCCGGTCCCGACTCGCCGCCCCCGGTGATCGAGCTGGACGTGATGAACACCGGCCAGCTCGACGCCCTCGCCGGCAACCTCCGCGACAACGGCTTCGACCACCTCGACGGCGTCGTCCACGCCATCGGCTTCGCACCGCAGAGCGCCCTCGGCGGCAACTTCCTCGAAACGCCCTGGGAGGACGTCGCCACCGCCGTCCACGCCTCGGCCTACTCCCTCAAGTCCCTGACGATGGCCTGCCTGCCCCTGATGAAGGACGGCGGGTCCGTCGTCGGCCTCGACTTCGACGCCACCAAGGCCTGGCCCGTCTACGACTGGATGGGCGTCGCCAAGGCCGGCCTGGAATCCTGCGCCCGCTACCTCGCCAAGTACCTCGGCCCCCAGGGCATCCGCGTCAACCTCGTCGCCGCCGGCCCCCTCGCCACCATGGCCGCCAAGAGCATCCCCGGCTTCGAGGGCATGGTCGAGATGTGGCCGAAGGCGGCCCCGCTCGGCTGGGACGTCAAGGACAGCGAACCCACCGCCCGCGCCTGCGCCGCCCTGCTCTCCGACTGGTTCCCCGCCACCACCGGCGAGATCGTCCACGTCGACGGCGGCATCCACGCCATCGGGTCGTATTAATTGTATTGCCCTTGGCGGTCAGGCCCTGGAGGGCCTTCCCATCAACGGGCAATACGCGCGATCGCTGCATCGCTCCGACTCGCCTAGCGGCTCGCTGCGCGATCAGGTTTCTTGCTTCGCTCGAAACCTGCCTTCGGACGCGATCGCAGGCGTTGGGGTCGGTGCGGGGCCGGCGCGGTGGCCGGTGTCGGTGCGCCCCGCTCCGACCTTCGCTCGGCGATCCCTCCTCGGCGGCGCGTTCGGCTCGCTGGTGATCGGGTTCCCCGTTGTGCGGGGCCTGCCTGCGGACGCGATCGCACCGCGTTGCCCCGCTGTGGTCGGGCGCTCAGCGCCTTTCCCTCGGGGGGAGGGCGGTGCGATCGCTGCGGCGCTCGCCTTGGGGCTAGCGGGGGGT
>NZ_SMKM01000092.1 GCF_004348665.1 Actinomadura sp. GC306
CCCCCCCCCCGTGCGCGGTGCCGCCGCGGGCCCGAGCCAGGAAGGAGACGCCCGCGTGGCCGACGAACCCGAGAAGGCGCCCCCCGGCATCGACCCCTCCACGCCGACGTTCGCGCGCGTCTACGACTACTTCCTCGGCGGCAAGGACAACTTCGCCGCCGACCGCGAGGTGGCCGACATGGTGCTGCAGCTCGTGCCGGAGGCCCCCGTGGTGGCCAAGGGCAACCGCGTCGCGATCGAGCGCGCGGTGACGTACCTGGCCGCGGAGCTCGGCATCGACCAGTTCATCGACATCGGGTCGGGCCTGCCCACCTCGTCCAACGTGCACCAGTTCGCCCGGGCCGCCAACCCGGAAGCGCGGGTCGTGTACGTCGACAACGACCCGATCGTCCTGGCGCACGGGCGGGCGCTGCTCACCGAGACGGGCGTCGCGACGTTCATCCAGGGCGACCTGTACGAGCCGGAGAAGATCTTCACCGACCCGGCGCTGACCGGCCTGCTCGACCTGTCGCGCCCCGTGGGCGTGATCCTGGCGGCGATCATCCACCACGTGCCGGACGACCGCGACCCCGCCGGGGTCGTCCAGGGGCTGCTCCCCTTCCTGGCGCCCGGCAGCCACGTCATGCTCACGCACCTGCACGACTCGGGCGACGACCCGCGGGTCGAGGAGGCCAAGAAGATCCTCCAGTCGGGGCTCGGCGGGTCCTACTTCCGGCACTCCTCGGAGGTCGAGCGGTTCATGGCGGGGCTCACCATCCTGGAACCGGGCGTGGCGCACGTGACCGAGTGGCGGCCGGCCGCGCCGGCGGGAGAGCTGGAGCACCCCCTCCACACCCAGATGGTCGCCGTCCTGGGCCGCAAGGACTGACCGCGCCGATTCAGCGGAGAGTGAAACGCGCGCCCTCCCGGCCGGTCGGCCGGGAGGGGCCGGAGCCCCGGAAGCGCAGGCAGGCGGCCCGTTCCGGACACCTTCGGGCCCGGTTTCGGACACCGGCGGGCGTCTCATGCCGGTAAAGAATCTTTTTGAGTGACTTTTCGGTTAACACCCTTTCTTGTAGCGTTCGCAGGGTTTTGTGAAGTGCATTCATGATCGGATTTCCCGCCAGCAAGATCATGTGAGGACGCCGCGATGCCCATGGCGACCGCCCTGGCCGCGGCCGCGCTCTTCGGCCTGCTGACGCTCCTGGCCACCGCGCGGCACGGCAGGCGCCGACCCCGCCCGGAGAAGGAGCACCCCGAGTCCCTGACGGCCGTCCTGGGGCCGGGGGACGAGGAGTACCTCGCCTGGCTGGCCGACCACCACTGGCCGGGCGACGAGTACCTCGACCTGGAGTACGAGTGGCTGGAGGAGCTCGGCCTCCCCGACCCGGGCGCGCACTACCTGTCGCCGCTGTGCCCCCACTGCAACCTGCGCCGGGAGGACGTGTGGCCCTGCCCCTCGTGCGGGCGGCTCCTGCACTCGTCCTGCGGGCACGGGATGCGGCGCAGGCGGGTCGACCGGCCGTACCGCACCCACGGCGCCGACTCCGAGGCGGTCGTCGGGGAGTGGCTCTGCACGGGCTGCACCTCGGTGGTCGGCCTGGAGGTCGACCACGGTGACGAGCCGGACGGACGCCTGCACTGAATGTGGCGACTTGCCCGATCTTGTCCGACTTCACACGTGCCAAACGGTAAAGAATTCCTCATTGACTTGCATATTTCGGGCGCACGGCGGCAGGCTGCAACTATGTCCTTAATCACAGGGACGCCTGGAGGAACTTCCGTGACCGCTCAACACCGCACGCGCTGTACCCACGAGCCGTCCTGCCCGACGCCGGACGCGCTCGACCGCGAGGCCGCCCGCACCGTCGCGCACCACCCGGAGCAGGGCTGGAGCCTGCTCTGCAACGGCATCGTCGTCTTCGAGGACACCGGCGAACTGCTGCCCGACGGCCGGGCCGTCGCCCCGCAGCGCCACAGCACGACCGCGTAGCCGCCGGGGGCGCCTGCCCGCGCCCCCCACCCGCACTTGCGCGCACCGCACCGCTCTCTACCGCGCCGCTCTCCACCGCGCCGTCCCCGCCGCGCCGTCCCCACCATGAGGCGCCGCCCTTCCCGGGCCGCAGCCGGTACGCGGTGACGTCTTCGTCCCGGTCCCGGCGGGCGCTCCTCCCCGTCCGCCGCCGCCCGCTTTGCGCCTCCACCCGCGTGTCGCGGTACTCCCGTGCGCGTATCACGCCAGCCTGGAGAGGGACCACCGGACGAGGCGCTCCCGGACGAGCCCGCCGGCCGGCGCCCGGACGCCGCGGCACCGGGCCATTGTCACCGGCGGCCGCATGTCGTCCCCGCATGTGTCCGGCCATCCCGATAACGTTCAACTGTTTTGCGACGTACGCAAGGATCGTGTTGAACTCGACCGCGAAAGGACGGTGTGGTGTGATCACGGCGCTGGTTCTCGTGTCTCTGGCCGCCCTGCTCGGCCTCTGCCTGCCGAACCTGCTCCGTTCCATGCCGCCCGCACCGGACCGCGCACCGCCCGCGAACGGCGTCCCGCCCGGGCATCCCGAGTCGCAGGCCGATCCCGGGCCGCAGGCCCATCCCGAGTCGATGACCGCCGAACTCGACCCCGCTGACGAGGAGTACCTCGCCTTCCTCGCCGACGCGCTGTGGCCCGACGACGAGTACGCCGAACTGGAGCACACCACGGACGGCGAGGAGGAGCCCGGCGGCGGCGGCAGGGGCATGCTGCTCTAGCCGCCCCGGCGGCCGCCGGTCACCCCGCGGGTTCGGGGAGCGGCTCGCCGGTCTCCAGGAGGGTCTTGAGGCCGGACACGATGGCCGGCCAGCCCTCGCGCGACATGCCGAGGAGCACGTCTCCCGCCTCGTGCCGGACGGTCAGCTTGACCGTCTCCCCCGCCGGCTCGATCTCGAAGGTGACCTTCGAGCGCGGCTCGGCCAGCAGCCTGGCGCGCGTCTCCTCGTCCACGCCGACGGACTCGGCCCACTCCGCCGTGAACGTGTGCCAGGTGTAGGAGAGGCGACGGCCGGGCTCCGCCTCCAGGACGACCTGCTCCGGGTCGGCCAACGTCGCCGACTCCTCGTGCCAGACGATGGGGGAACCGGGCTTCCAGTCCGTCTCGAACGCGACGCCCCAGTAGCGGCGGGTGAACGCCGGGTCGGTGAGCGCCTGCCAGAGCCGTTCCGGCGTGGTCCTGATGTAGGCGGTGTAGACGAAGTCGCTCTGGGACGCGGGTTCGCCCTTGGACACGGGGTCGCTTCCGGACATCGGGATCTGCTCCAATGCGGTCTTCAGGTCGGCCAGCGCACGCGCGCGTTCGCGGTCGTACCGGCTGATCCAGCGGTCGGCGATGGCGTTGATGGGGGCGGCGTCGAGGTAGTGGAGCTTCTCCCGCCCGCGGCGCACCGTCGTCACCAGGTGCGCGGCCTCCAGCACGGCGAGGTGTTTGCTGACCGACTGCCGGGCCATGTCCAGCTCGGCGCACAGTTCCCTGAGGGTCTGCCCGTTGCGGGCGTTCAGGCTGTCGAGCAGGCGGCGCCGGCTCGTGTCGGCCAGCGCCTTGAAGACCTCGTCCATGCACCGTCCCAACATGCAGCCATCTGGCTGCCTGAACGATAGGCAGCCAGATGGCTGCATGTCAATTCCGCCGGCGGTGCCACCGAACGCGAAACCGCCGGCCCTCCTGGGGAGGACCGGCGGTCTGTTCCGGGGGCGGACGCCTCAGCGGTCAGGCACGAAGCGGTCAGTCATCGTCCCGGTCGTCGTCATCGTCGTCATCGTCGTCATCGTCGAACACGACCTTGGCGGTGGCGGCGTTGACCTCGAGCTCGCGCTCGTTGCCGTCCTGGCCGGTGATCTCGATCTCCCAGACGGCCTTGCCGTCGTCCTCGTCGAACTCGACCGACGTCACGGTGCCGGGGGCGGCCTTCAGCGCGGCCTTGGCGGCGTCCGACGCGGAGACCTTGGCCTTGCGGAGCGCGGCGGCCTCGTCGCGGTCGTCGTCATCGTCGTCGTCAACGCGGTTGGAGAGGACCTTGCCGCTGTCGGCGCTGACGTCCACGTCGCGCCACTTGCCGTTCTTGGCGAGGACCTCGACCTCCCAGACGCCGTCGTCGAGGTCGATCTCGGCGACCTTGCCGGGGACGGCCTTCAGCGCCGCGGCGGCCGCCTTCACGGCCGTGACGGGCTCGCCGGCCGGCCGAGTGGCCGCGCCGTCGTCGGTGGGCTGCTGGGAAGGCGTCGCCGCTATCGCCGGGCCGGCGGGCGGCGGACCGGCCCCCTGGTCGCCGCCGCTGTTCGCGGCGGCGGCGATCGTGGCGCCTCCACCCGCCAGGACACCGGCGGTGACCACCGTCGCCAGCAGCTTGCGTCCCGTGAAGATACTCATCGAACCCCAACCTCCATGTCGCATCTCGCGGCCGGTCTTCCGGCCTCCCCCCACGACCTCAACCATGCCCCGGTGACCTGTAGCGCTCCTGAAGCAACCTGAAGCGGTCTTCAGGTAGAAGCTGGCACTCTGTGGGGATGCGCCTGCTGATCGTGGAAGACGAGAAACGCCTCGCCAGGTCCCTCGCGCGGGGCCTGACGGCGGAGGGGTTCGTGGTCGAGACCGTCCACGACGGCGCCGAGGGGCTTCAGCTCGCGCTCGGCGGCGGGTTCGACCTCATCATCCTCGACATCATGCTGCCCGGCATGAACGGCTACCGGGTGTGCGCGGAGCTGCGGGCCAGGGGCGACGAGACGCCGATCCTGATGCTGACCGCCAAGGACGGCGAGTACGACGAGGCCGAGGGCCTGGACACGGGCGCCGACGACTACCTGACCAAGCCGTTCTCCTACGTGGTGCTGGTCGCCCGCGTCCGCGCGCTGCTGCGCCGCCGGACGCGGGGCGCCGCGCCGACCATCGTGCTGGGCGACCTCACCGTCGACCCGGCGGCGCGGCGGGTCCACCGCGGGGACGTGGAGGTGGAGCTCACGGCCAAGGAGTTCTCCGTCCTGGAGCACCTGGCGTCGAACGCAGGCCTGGTGGTGTCGAAGTCGCAGATCCTTGAGGCGGTCTGGGACCTCGCCTACGAGGGCGACCCCAACATCGTCGAGGTGTACGTGAGCGCGCTGCGCCGCAAACTCGACGTCCCCTTCGGCCGCAAGTCGATCACGACGGTGCGCGGAGCGGGCTACCGGCTGGCGCGGGACGGGGGTTCCTGAGTGGCCGGGCGCCTGTCGTCGGTCCGGGCGCAGACGACCGTCGGCGCCACCGCCGTCGTGGCCGGCGCCCTCATCGTGGCGGGGCTCGCGGTCGTGCTGCTGCTGCGCGCGAACCTGGCCGGGAAGACCGATCTGGAGGCGGAGGTGACCGCGCGGAACGTCGCGTCGCAGCTCGCGTCCGGCGCCCGCTACGGCGACCTCGAACTGCCGGACGCCAGGGAGCACCCGGTGCAGGTCACCGACGAGGACGGCCGGGTCCTGGCGGCCAGCCGGGGCCTGGAGGCGATCAGCGGGACCGGGTCCCCGGACGTGCGGCCCGCCCCGCCCGCGGCGCAACGCGGCGATGACGACGACGATGACGATGACGACGACCTCGGCCCCGGTGAGGTCTCCGACGACGCCCCCCGGCTCTCCGACGGCCGCGCGACCGTCGGCGGAAGCAGCGCCGACTACCGGTTCGCGGCGGTCGAGGCGACCACGCCGCGGGACGAGACCGTCATCGTGCACGCCGGTTCCGACCTGTCGGTGACGCAGGACGCGGTCGGCACCGCGGCACGGGCGATGCTCGTCGGCCTGCCGCTGCTGCTGGCCGTGGTCGCGGGCGTGACCTGGCTGGTCACGGGCCGTGCGCTGCGCCCGGTGGAGGCCGTGCGCGCCGAGCTGGCCGAGATCACCGCGGCCGGCGACCTCTTCCGGCGGGTCCCGGTCCCGGACTCCGGGGACGAGATCGCCGACCTGGCGGCCACGACGAACGAGACGCTCGCCCGGCTGCAGGACTCGGCGGCGCGGCAGCGCGGGTTCGTCGCGGACGCCTCGCACGAGCTGCGCAGCCCGATCGCCTCGCTGCGCACGCAGCTGGAGGTGGCCGCGGCGCATCCGGAGCTGCTCGACATGGACGGGCTCGTCGAGGACGTCGTGCGGCTCCAGCATCTGGCGGCCGACCTGCTCCTGCTCGCCCGCATCGACGCCGGGGAGCGGCCGCCCAGGGAGACCGTGGCGCTCGGCACGCTCGTCCGGGACGAGGTGACGCACCGCGCGGCGAGCGGCCGGGTGCCCCCGCGGTCGTCGATCGAGGCGGACCCGGCGGTCACCGGCGTTCCGCGGCAGCTGTCGCGGGTCGTCGGGAACCTGCTCGACAACGCCGGCCGGCACGCGGACCAGGTCGTCCGGCTCTCGCTGCGCGAGGAGGCGGGCCAGGCGGTGATCCAGGTCGCCGACGACGGCCCGGGGGTGCCGCCCGGCGACCGCGACCGCATCTTCCAGCGGTTCGTGCGGCTGGACGACGCGCGCAGCAGGGACGAGGGCGGGTCGGGCCTCGGCCTGGCGATCGCCAGGGACCTCGTGGTGGCGCACGGCGGGTCCATCACCGTCGGCGAGGCCCCCGAGGGCGGCGCGCTGTTCGAGGTGCGGCTGCCGGTCAGCGGAGGAGCTGGCGGGCGATGACCATGCGCTGGATCTGGTTGGTCCCCTCGTAGATCTGCGTGATCTTGGCGTCGCGCATCATCCGCTCCACCGGGAACTCGCGCGTGTACCCGTACCCGCCCAGCAACTGCACCGCATCGGTCGTGACGTCCATCGCCACATCCGAGGCCAGCGCCTTGCAAGCGGAGGAAACGAGGGTCAGGTCCGGAATCTGCTCGCCATACATGGCGCGCTCGGACTTGATCGCGGCGTGGTAGGTGAGCTGGCGGGCGCCTTCCAGCCGCATCGCCATGTCGGCCAGCATGAACTGCACACCCTGGAAATCGGCGACCGGCTTGCCGAACTGGCGCCGCTCCTTGACGTACCCGACCGCGAAGTCCAGCGCGCCCTGCGCGATGCCCAGGGCCTGTGCGGCGATGGTGATCCGGGTGTGGTCCAGCGTCGCCAGCGCCGTCTTGAACCCGGTGCCCTCGGCGCCGATGATCCGGTCGGCCGGGATGCGCACGTCCTCCAGGATCACCTGGCGGGTCGGGGAGCCCTTGATCCCCAGCTTGCGCTCCTTGGGCCCGAACGACACCCCCGCATCCGACTTCTCCACCACGAACGCCGAGATCCCCCGCGCACCCGCCCCCGGATCGGTGACCGCCATCACCGTGTAGTACTCCGACACCCCCGCATTGGTGATCCACATCTTGGTGCCGTTCAGCACCCACTCCTCACCGTCGCGCACCGCGCGCGTCTTCATCCCGGCGGCGTCGGAACCCGCGTCGGCCTCCGACAGCGCATAGGAGAACATCGCCTCACCGCGCGCCACCGCGGGCAGGTAGCGGCGCTTGAGGTCCTCCGAACCGGCCAGCAGCACCGGCACCGTGCCCAGCTTGTTCACGGCCGGGATCAGCGAGGACGACGCGCACGCGCGGGCGACCTCCTCGATCACGATCACCGTGGCGAGCGCATCTGCTCCCGCGCCGCCGTACGATTCGGGCACGTGCACCGCGTGCAGGTCATTGGCCACCAGAGCGTCCAGCGCCTCCTGCGGGAAACGCGACTCCTCGTCCACCTCCGCCGCGAAGGGAGCGATCTTGGCATCGGCCAGCTCACGGACCGTCCGCCGCAGCATCTCGTGCTCCTCGGACGGCGCGTACGTGGGAAAGTCGCTCATCGTTCCTCCGCGGTGCCCCGGCCGCGTCCGCGGCCAATTACTTTGACGGCCAATATTTGGACGCCAAAGTAAGCGAGACCGTCATGCCAGGTCAAACCGGCCCCTGGCGAGGCCCGTCACACCGGACCTGCGCCTTCCCCGAGGTGACGCAGGAGCCTGGCGAGAGCGGGATTGTCGTTGCCGCGCCGCCAGGTCAGGCTCAGCTCGACCGGATCCGGCCCGGGGACGTCCACGGGCCGGAACGTCAGGCCCGCGTAGCGGAGCCGGGCCGCGGCGGCGGGCACCAGCGCGAGCCCCCAGCCGCAGTTCACCAGAGCCAGGATGCTGTGGACCTGGCTAAGGTACTGCGCGTACACGGGCGTCACGCCCGCCTGCCGGAACAGGCTGATCAGCAGCTCGTGGAAGTACCGCGCCTCGACCGGCGAGTACATGATGAACGGCTGCCCGTCGAGCTCGGGGAGCCGGACCGGCCCGTCCCCCGCCGCGAGCGGGTGGTCGTTGGGGATCGCCGCCAGCAGCGGCTCCCGGCCCGCGCTGCGCTCCGCCAGGTCGGGGTCCGTGACGGGCGGGCGGACCAGGCCGAGGTCGAGGCCGCCCTCCGCCAGCGCTTCGAGCTGGTCGCGGGTCACCATCTCCCGCAGGACGACCCCGACGCCGGGCAGCTCAGTCCGCGCGACCTCCAGCAGCCCGCCGAGCGTCGCGTAGGCGCCGGCGGCGGTGAACCCGATCGTGATGCTCCCGGCCTCCCCCGCCGACACCTGCCGGACCGACATCGCGGCGTGGTCGGCCTGGTGCAGCAGCCGGCGCGCCTCGACCAGGAACGCCCGCCCGGCCGGGGTGAGGCGCACCGACCGGTTCGTCCGGTCGAACAGCCGCACCTTCAGGTCGTTCTCCAGCAGCTGGATCTGCCGGCTCAGCGGGGGCTGCGTCATCCGCAGCCGTTCAGCGGCCCGGCCGAAGTGCAGTTCCTCGGCGACCGCCACGAAGTTCGCGAGCTGGTTGAGGGTGAACATCGATTCCCTGCGGGTATCAGTGGATGCCTTTTTCGTGTTGGACCTGGATCAATCGGCCATCCTACCCTCGGGCCATGCAGCAGACCGCGCCCGACGAGATCGCCCGCAGGCTCGGCTCCGGGCTCCTGTCGTTCCCCGTCACCCACTTCCGCGACGACCTGTCCTTCGACGAGCCCGCCTACCGCGCGAACATCGCCGGGCTGGGCCGCGAGGGCCTCAGCGGCCTGTTCGCGGCGGGCGGGACGGGCGAGTTCTTCTCCCTCACCGCCGACGAGGTCCGGCAGGTCGTCCGCGCCGCCGTGCAGGACGCGCCGGACGGCGTCCCCGT
Source organism: Actinomadura sp. GC306 (assembly GCF_004348665.1). Lineage (GTDB taxonomy): Bacteria > Actinomycetota > Actinomycetes > Streptosporangiales > Streptosporangiaceae > Spirillospora. Next base: position 9,129 of record NZ_SMKM01000092.1, read on the forward strand.
CATCGCGCCCGCCGGCTACGGCACGGCGACCGCGGCCGAGATGGCGCGCGACGCCGAGCGCGCGGGCGCGGACGGCGTCCTGCTCTTCCCGCCCTACCTGACCGAGTCGTCGCAGGAGGGGCTGGCCGCACACGTGCGGGCCGTGTGCGCCGCGACCCGCCTCGGCGTGACGATCTACAGCAGGGCGAACGCCGTCTACCAGGACACGACCGTCGCCGAGATCGCCGATGCCTGCCCCAATCTGGTCGGGTTCAAGGACGGCGTCGGGGACCTGGAGCTGATGACGCGCATCCGGGCCCGGCTCGGCGAGCGCCTCGTCTACATCGGCGGGCTGCCCACCGCCGAGACGTTCGCGCAGCCGTACCTGGAGATGGGGGTGACGACGTACTCCTCGGCCGTCTTCAACTTCGTGCCGGACTTCGCGCTCGCGTTCTACCGGGCCGTCCGCGCGCGCGACCGGGCCGAGGTGCGGCGCCGCCTGGAGGAGTTCGTGCTCCCCTACAGTGAGATCCGCAACCGCCGCGCCGGGTACGCCGTGAGCATCGTCAAGGCGGGCATGCGGGCCGTGGGACGTCCGGCGGGGCCGGTGCGGCCGCCGCTGACCGACCTGACCGAGGACGAGTTCGCCGCGCTGGCCGAGCTCGTGCGGAAGAACGGTTGACCGGACAGGACTCGAACCTGCGACCCGCTGCTTGTAAGGCAGCCGCTCTCCCCGACTGAGCTACCGGTCAGGAACGCCCGCCGGCGGGCGGTGGCGTCCGCCCGCCTGGGCATGGCAGGACCGGCCGGGGGTCGTTACTCCCGCCGGTCCAGTCCAGAGCCGCACTCGAGAATCGAACTCGATACTCCTGGGTGGAAGCCAGGTGCCTCACCATTTCGGCTTGTGCGACGAATTGGCTTTATCGGCTATATCGTGCGGCAGTCACCGCCGACGGCGCAATCGGTTTTCCCCGCGCCCGCGCCGGGGCCCGCTTGTGCACGGGCCCCGGCGCGGAGGGGATCATCGCTCGTCAGACGGACCGGCCGCGCGAACGCGTCCGGCCGCGCCCGGGGGTCAGCAGGCGCTGGATGACCCTGAGGGGCAGGGTGACGATACTGACGATCGTGCCGACGATGGCGCTGAGCGCTCCGCTGATGCGGCGCATTGGATTCACTCCTTCGAGTCGTCCTATGTCGCCGTGTACCCGCACACTGCGTTTTACACAGGCTTTGCCGCAATAACGACTGTGACGTGAAACTCGATGGAGACCGATGCCCCGGCGTCCAGGCCGCCGCGCCCGGCGGCGGCCACCGCGGCCGGTGTCTGCCGCGCGCTCGTCTCGAACAGCAGCCGCCCGCCCGGCGCGAGCCACCGCGCCGCCTCGGCGGTGACGCGGCGCAGGACGTCGAGGCCGTCCGCGCCGCCGTCCAGCGCGATGCGCGGCTCGTGGTCGCGCGCCTCCGCCGGCATGAGGGGGATGTCCCCCGTCGGCACGTAGGGCACGTTGACGAGCAGGATGTCGACGCGTCCGCGCAGCTCGTCCGGGAGCGGGTCGAAGAGGTCGCCCTCGTACACCTCTCCCCCGAAAGGCGCGACGTTGCGGCGGGCGCAGCGCACCGATGCGGGGTCGATGTCGGCGGAATGCAGCGCGTACCCGTCCAGGCCCGCGACGAGCGCCACCCCTAGGGCGCCCGTCCCGCAGCACAGGTCGACGACCACCGGCCGGGGCGGGACGAGCGCGGCGGCCTCCCGGACGAGGAACTCGGTGCGGCGGCGCGGGACGAAGACACCGGGGTCCACCGCGATGCGGAGGCCGCAGAACTCCGCCCAGCCGAGGACGTGTTCGAGGGGCAGTCCCGCGGCGCGCCGCTCGACCATGGCGGACGCGTCGTCCGGCGTGCCGGCCGTGGCGAGGATGAGCCGCGCCTCGTCCTCGGCGAACACGCACCCGGCGGCGCGCAGCCTGGCGACGATGGCGGATTCGGTGAGAGGTGATGACATGGGCGTCGGCAACTGTATCCCGGTCAGAGCATGGGCGGCTCGCCACGAGAATGGGGTGCCGCCGAGGAACGGGAGAGGACGTGCCGGAGACGCCCGGCCTTGAGGCCGACTGCGCGAACTGCTTCGGGCTGTGCTGCGTGGCGCTGCCCTTCGCCGAGTCGGCCGACTTCGCGGTGGACAAGGCCGCGGGCGAGCCGTGCCGGAACCTCCTCGCGGACTTCCGCTGCGGCATCCATGCGGACCTCCGCGCGAAGGGTTTCCAGGGCTGCACGGTCTATGACTGCTTCGGGGCCGGGCAGAAGGTGTCGCAGAAGACCTTCGGCGGGCGGGACTGGCGGCGCGCACCGGAGGTCGCGCGCCAGATGTTCCAGGTCTTCCCAGTCATGCGGCAGCTGCACGAGCTGCTGCGCTACCTGGACGAGGCGCTGGCGCTGCCGTCCGCCGGGCCCGTCCGCGGCGAGGCCCGCCGGGCGCTGGACGACGTCGCCCGCCTCACCGATGCCGACCCGGCCGAACTCGCGGGCCTCGACGTCGCGACGGTGCGGGAACGGGTGAACGTCGTACTGCTGGAAGTCAGTGAACTCGTCCGAGCCGGGGTGCGGGGCCGGCCGGAGAGAATGCGGGGAGCCGACCTCATCGGCGCGAAGCTGAAGGGCGCCGACCTGCGCGGGGCCGACCTCCGGGGCGCGTACCTGATCGCGGCCGACCTGCGGCGCGCCGACCTGCGGTCCGCGGACCTGATCGGGGCGGACCTGCGGGACGCCGATCTGCGCGGAGCCGACCTCACCGGCGCCGTCTTCCTCACCCGCGCCCAGCTCGACTCCGCGCGCGGCGACGCCCGCACGCGCGTCCCGGCGGCGCTCGGCAGGCCCGCGCACTGGCGCTGAGCCCGCGTCGCCGGGCGGCCGCTGATCTTGTTTAGCGCCCTGGCCAGGGGGCATCGTCGCAGCGCACGTCATCGGGGGGCTGCATGACGCGGGTGAGCTGGTGGGGTACGGGCGTCGTCGCGCTCGTCCTACTGATCCTCTGCGGCGGGCTCGTCCTGGTGAACGCGGCGCTGGGAAGCGGCGGCAGGCCGCTGGCGCCCGGGACGGTGCTGTCGGCGGGCACGCTGCGCGACGGGGTGCGTCCGGTGACGTTCGTCGTCCCGTCGGCGGGCTGGCTGCTCAGCACGCCGGACACCTCGCTGACCAGCAACGTCAAGCTCCGCAGCGGCGACGTCACGGTCAACCTGAACGTGGTGGTCCCGCTCGGCCGGCTGGACGCGGGCCGGCTCTGGAACGGCCTCGGCCGGATCGTCGAGGCAGGCGGACGGGCCCGGCTCGGCGCGGCCCCCGCCCCGCTCATGACGCCGGAGGGCCTCATCGGCCTGACGGGGCGCCTCACCGGGCACGACCGGACGGGCAGCGCCTCGGTGTTCGCGACGGCCACGCTCGGCGCCACGATGACGGCCGCGGGCCCCCCGCACGCCTACGTGCGGCTCGCCCCGGAGATCGAGGCGATGATGCGGACCGTCCGGATCAGATCGCCGTGGCCGTGACACGCCGTCCCGCGTTCTGGCTGTGGGCGGCGACCTGCCTCGCCGGGGCCTGGACCGCGTGGCGGGGGCTGGACGCGGTGGTGCGGGCGTTCCCGGTGGGGTCGGCCACCGGGCTCGCGCTGCTGGTGCCGACGCTGGCCCTGGGGTTCTGGATGCTGCGGCGGCTGCACCCGGTCCGGTCGCTGCCGGCCGGGTACGCGCTCATCGCGGTGGCGTGGGGCGGGCTCGCGGCGTTCGGGCTGGCGCTGCCCGCGAACGCCGCGTTCCAGGCGATCATCGCCAAGACGGCCGGGCCGGTGTTCAACGCCGCGTGGGGCGCGTCCATCGCCGCGCCGGTCGACGAGGAGATCCTCAAGCTGCTCGGCGTCGTGACGCTGGCGCTGATGGCGCCGTCCGCGATCCGCGGCCCGCTGGACGGGTGGGGCTACGGCGCGCTGACGGGGCTGGGCTTCCAGGTGTCGGAGAACTTCCTGTACGTGCTCAACACCATCGTGCTGACGGGCGCGACGCAGGACGTGAACGCGGCGCTGTTCTCGTTCGGCAGCCGGGTCATCGGCGGCGGGTGGTGCAGCCACTGGGCGATGACGGCGGTCGGCGGCGCCGGGCTCGGCTGCCTGCTCGGCAGGGCGTCCCGGACGAGCGCCGTCATCGCGGCGGGCGCGTTCGTGCTGGCGATGGCCCTGCACTCCTGGTGGGACTCCCCGCTGCTGCACGGCGTGCTGCTGCTGCCGGTGAAGGGGGCCCCGATCCTGCTCGCGGCGGTCGTCACGTACCGGCTCGCCAGGCGCCGCTACCTGTCGCACTTCCGGCGCACGACGCACGCCGAGACCGTCCGGGGCGTCCTCGTCCCGGGCGAGGGGCACGTCCTCGCCTACCGCAAGTGGCGCGAGAAGGAGCGGTGGGAGGTCCCGGCCGGGGAGCCGCGGCGGCTGCTCGCGCGGCTCCGGGCCACCGAGCTGGAGCTGATCGAGGAAGGGCTCGGCGGGCTGGAGCGCGACCCCCGCGCCGCCGACCGGCTGCGGGACGACGTCCGGACCCTGCGCGGGCTCCTGAACGCCTCCGAGGGGCGTCCCCGGGTGGCCTGACCCGGGCGGCGGCCGGCTCCGTTTGCCCCAGGTGGCCAGGGGTACCGGCCCAGCGGAGATCAGGTGCGGCCAGGGGAGATTCGCGATGGCGGGACGGAAGGGCCGGGCGAGGGGCGGGCGGCCGGCGGAGCTCGTCCGCGGCGTCAACGACAGGCTCGGGACGACGCGGTTCCTCCACCAGAACCTCCGCAAGGCGTTCCCGTCGCATTGGTCGTTCCTGCTCGGCGAGATCGCGCTGTACTCGTTCATCATCCTGCTGGTGACCGGGGTCTTCCTGACGCTGTTCTTCAAGCCGAGCGGCGCGAGCGTGGTCTACGACGGCTCCTACACGTCGCTTCAGGGCATGGAGATCAGCGAGGCGTACGCGTCCACGCTGGACCTCTCCTTCGACGTGCGGGGCGGGCTGCTGATGCGGCAGATCCACCACTGGGGAGCCGTCGTCTTCCTGGCGGCGATCACCGTCCACCTGCTGCGGATCTTCTTCACCGGGGCCTTCCGCAAGCCCCGCGAGATCAACTGGCTGATCGGCGTCACGCTGTTCGTGCTGGCGCTGGGCGAGGGGTTCGCCGGCTACTCGCTCCCCGACGACCTGCTGTCCGGCAACGGCCTGCGGATCATGCAGGGCATCGTGCTGTCGCTGCCGGTCATCGGCAGCTACGCGAGCATGTGGATCTTCGGCGGCGAGTTCCCCGCGACCGACACGTTCATCCCGCGGCTGTACATGGTGCACATCCTGCTCCTGCCGGGGCTGCTGATCGCGCTGATCACCGCGCACCTGATGATCCTGTGGCATCAGACGCACACCATCTTCCCGGGCAAGGGCAGGCGGGAGCGGGCGGTGACCGGGGAGCCGACGTTCCCGCACTTCGCCGCGCAGAGCGCCGCCTACTTCCTGTTCACCTTCGGGGTGCTCGCCGCCCTGGGCGCCTTCGCGCAGATCAACCCCGTGTGGCTGTACGGTCCCTACGAGCCGGACCAGGTCTCCAGCGGCGCGCAGCCCGACTGGTACGTCGGCTTCCTCGAAGGCTCGCTGCGCATCATGCCGGGCCTGGAGACGACCCTGTTCGGCCACAACATCCCATGGAGCGTGCTGATCCCCGCCCTCATCGTGCCGGGGATCTTCTTCACGCTCATCGCGATGTACCCGTTCTTCGAACGCTGGGCCACCGGGGACGAACGCGTCCACCACCTCCTCGACCGCCCGCGCAACGCCGCGACCAGGACCGGGATCGGCGCGGCCGCCATCGCCTGGTACGGCAACCTCTGGGCGGCCGGCGGCAACGACGTCATCGCCTACAACTTCGGCATCCCGCTGTTCTGGACGACCTGGTTCTTCCGCGTGGGCTTCTTCGCCGCGCCGGTCCTGGCGTTCATCGTCACGCGGCGGGTCTGCCTCAGCCTCCAGCGCCGGGACCTGCGGGAACGCCGGGAGGGCGTGGAGAGCGGCCTGATCTCGCTGACCCCGGAGGGCGGGTTCAGCGAGCGGCACGAGCAGCCGTCGGACGAGCAGGAGTCGCTGCTGCGGACGCGGCGGCCGGCCGAGTTCGTCGCCCCCTACCCGAACCACCTCATCCCGCTGCCGACACCGGACCGCGCCCGCGCCCAGGTGCGGACCCGCGCCAACCGCTTCTACATGAACTACCAGGCCGAGTCGTACGGCGGCGGCCAGGGCGACCTCAGCCGCGACGGGCAGAACGGGCAAGAGGAGAAGGGGCAGGGCGAGGGCGGCTGAGCCTCAGTCCCCGGACCGCTCCTCAGCGGACGAGGGGAGCGACCTCTTCTCCCGCCGGCCCTGCTCCAGTTCCGGGTAGTGCAGGTCGAACGCGGGCCGGATGGAGCGGATCAGCGGCATCGCCGTGAAGTTGTGCCGGGGCGGGGGGCTGGACGTGGCCCACTCCAGCGAGCCGCCCATCCCCCACGGGTCGTCCTTGCCCACGGGCGTGCCGTGCCGGTGCGTCCGCCAGATGTTCCACAGGAACGCGAACGTCGAGGCGCCGAGGACGAACGAGCCGACCGACGAGACGGCGTTCAGCGCGGTGAACTGCTCCGGGTAGTCGGCGTACCGCCGGGGCATGCCCTCGGCGCCGAGCCAGTGCTGGACGAGGAACGTCGTGTGGAATCCCACGAACAGCGACCAGAAGTGGATCTTCCCCCACGTCTCGTTCAGCATCTTCCCGGTCATCTTCGGCCACCAGAAGTAGAAGCCGCCGAACATGGCGAACACCACGGTGCCGAAGACGACGTAGTGGAAGTGGCCGACGACGAAGTAGGAGTCGGTGAGGTGGAAGTCCAGGGGCGGGGACGCGAGGATCACCCCGGTCAGGCCGCCGAACAGGAACGTGGCGAGGAAGCCCAGGGCGAACAGCATCGGCGCCTCGAACGTCAGCTCGCCCTTCCACATCGTGCCGACCCAGTTGAAGAACTTGATGCCGGTCGGGATGGCGATCATGAAGGAGGTCAGCGCGAAGAACGGCAGCAGCACCCGGCCGGTGGCGAACATGTGGTGCGCCCACACCGTCATCGACAGCCCGGTGATCGCGATGGTGGCCCCCACCATGCCGAGGTAGCCGAACAGCGGCTTGCGCGCGAACACCGGGATGATCTCGGTGATGATCCCGAAGAACGGCAGCGCGATGATGTAGACCTCGGGGTGCCCGAAGAACCAGAACAGGTGCTGCCAGAGCAGCTCCCCGCCGTGCGAGGGGTCGTAGATGTGCGCGCCGAGCTTGCGGTCGGCCATCAGCCCCAGCAGCGCGGCGGCGAGGACGGGGAACGCGAGCAGCACCATCACGCTGGTCAGCAGCGCGTTCCAGGTGAAGATCGGCATCCGGAACATCACCATCCCGGGGGCGCGCATGGTGATGATCGTCGTGATCAGGTTGACCGCGGTGAAGATCGTCCCGAAGCCGGACAGCACGAGCCCCATCACCCACAGGTCGCCGCCGAGGCCCGGCGAGTAGGTCGACGACGACAGCGGGGCGTAGGAGAACCAGCCGAACGCCGCCGCGCCGCCCGGCACGACGAAGCCCGCCAGGACCATCAGCCCGCCGAACAGGAACAGCCAGTAGCTGAGGGTGTTGAGCCGCGGGAAGGCCACGTCCGGGGCGCCGATCTGCAGCGGCACGAACACGTTGGCGAACCCGGCGAACAGCGGGGTCGCGAACAGCAGCAGCATGATCGTGCCGTGGATGGTGAACATCTGGTTGTACTGCTGGTTGTCCACCACCTGCAGCCCGGGGGTCAGCAGCTCGGCCCGGATGACCATGGCCATCACCCCGGCGAGCAGGAAGAACGTGAACGAGGTGGCGAGATACAGGTAGCCGACCACCTTGTGGTCGGTCGTCGCCAGGACGTTCCCGATCCTCGTGCCCCGGCGGTGGAGCGCGAGCGCGTCGTCGACGCTGGTGTCGTCCCGCCCTTGCACAGCCGTCATCCAGCCCGCTCCCTCGGTCGAGTCCGTCGGCGCCCCCATACCTGGAGGGCTCCGCTTCAAACGCCGTGAGTCCGTGCGCTGCGACGGGGTGTCACGGGCGGGCACCCGGGCCGGTATCGCGGGCGGTGTTCCGGGCAGAACGGCGGCATGGACCAGATGACGCTGAGCAGCCCCGCGTTCACCGACGGCGGCCCCATCCCGGTCACCCACTCGCACGCGTCGGGGGACATCTCCCCCGAGCTGCGGTGGTCCGGCGTGCCCGCCGCGTGCCGCGAGCTCGCCCTCTCCTGCGAGGACCCCGACGCACCCGGCGGCACGTTCGTCCACTGGATGCTGGCCGGAATCTCACCCGACCGGTTGCGGCTGGCGGCCGGCGAGGAGCGGCCGCAGATCGCCCGGGGCCGCAACGACTTCGGCTCCCTCGGCTACGGCGGTCCCGAGCCGCCCGCCGGGGACCCGCCGCACCGCTACGTCTTCACCCTGTACGCGCTGCGCTGGCCGTCCGGCCTGACCTCGGGCTTCTCGATGGACGACATGCGCACGACCCTGACCGACAAGGTCCTCACGACCGCCGCCCTCGTCGGCACCTACTCCCGTTGATCTCCCGTTGATCTCCCGCTGATCGCCCGCTGATCGCCCGCTGACCTTCCGCCGGCCTCTCGCGGGCGCCCGGCCCGCCGCCGCGGTCAGGGGACGGCGCGCAGGTGCACGTCCCGCAGGACGACCGGGCTGTGCTCGGGGAGGTCCTCCGGGTCGCGGCCCTCGATGAGCGCGTCCAGCCGGTGCAGGAACAGGCCCTCGCGCAGCGCCCACGGGCAGATGGCGAGCCGGTCGAGCCCGAGGACGTCCATCACGCCCTCGGCCACGATCGCCCCGGCGAGGATCTGCCGGGCCCGCGACGCCTTGATCCCCGGCAGCGCGGTGCGCTCCGCGTCCGACAGCTTCGCCAGCCGCGGGATCCAGCGGTGCAGCTCGTGCCGGTCGAGGTGCCGCTCCCGGTAGTCGCCCGCCCTCGCCTTCGGCGCCCCGCACAGCCGGGCGAGCTGCGTGAACGTCTTGGACGTGGCCACCGCGGTCGCCGGCGGCGGCAGCTGCGCGATCCCCAGCGTCGCCTCCCGCAGGACGGACCTGACGTGCATCTGCAGCGCCCTGTACGTGCTCTTGGGCACCGGCGGGCTGGGCGGCAGGTGGTGCCGGGTGAGCCGCCCGGCGCCGAGGGGCAGCGACAGCGCGATGTCCGGGTGCTCGCCGGCGCCGGCCGCGAGCTCCATGGAGCCGCCGCCGATGTCGGCCAGCAGCATCGGGCCCGCCGACCAGCCGCGCCAGCGGCGGGCCGCGAGGAACGTCAGCCGCGCCTCCTGCTCTCCGGTGAGGAAGCCGAGGCGGACGCCGGTCGCGGCGCGGACCTCGCCGACGACGTCGTCGCGGTTGGCGGCGTCGCGCAGCGCGGACGTCGCGAACGGGATCAGCTCGTCGACGCCGAGCGCCGCGGCGGAGGCGACCGACTCGCGCACCGCGCCGATCAGCCGGCCGACCGCCGAGCGGCGGATGACGCCGTGCCGGTCGGTGGCCTCCGCGAGGCGGACCGCGGTCTTCACCGACCGGACGCCCGTGGGCGCGTGCCCGGGGGCCAGGTCGGCGATCCGCAGGTGGGCCGAGTTCGAACCGATGTCGAGCACTCCGAGGCGCAGGGGGGCGTCGTCCATGCGCCGTGCTTTACCCCCTCTTGACGCGATCACTCCGCGTGGCGGCCCGACCTGCGGCGGCGCCGGGCGGCCCACGTTTCACCTCGGCGGGCGGGGTAGGGGCGCCTGCGACGCGGTCCCTGCGGCCCGTTCCGTGGCGTCCCTTTCTGGAGGATCATCGATGAAGGCTGTCACCTGGCACGGCAAGCGCGACGTCCGCGTGGAGAACGTGCCCGACCCGGAGATCAAGGAGCCGAACGACGCGATCATCAGGGTCACCTCGTCCGGAGTCTGCGGTTCCGACCTGCACCTGTACGAGGTGCTGGGGCCGTTCCTCAGCGAGGGCGACATCCTCGGCCACGAGCCGATGGGGATCGTCGAGGAGACCGGCCCTGAGGTCACGCACATCAAGGCCGGGGACCGGGTGGTCGTCCCGTTCAACATCTCCTGCGGCCACTGCCACATGTGCGGCCGGCAGCTGTACGCGCAGTGCGAGACGACGCAGGTCCGCGAGCAGGGCATGGGGGCGTCGCTGTTCGGCTACACCCGGCTGTACGGGCAGGTGCCGGGCGGGCAGGCCGAGTACCTGCGGGTGCCGCAGGCCCACTTCGGGCCGATCAAGGTGCCGGAGGGCCCGCCGGACGAGCGGTTCCTGTACCTCTCCGACGTGCTGCCGACCGCCTGGCAGTCGGTCGACTGGGCCGAGATCCCCGAGGGCGGGTCGGTGACCGTGCTCGGCCTCGGCCCGATCGGGCAGATGGCCGCGCGGATCGCGCGCCACCTGGGGCACCGGGTGATCGGCGTGGACTTCGTGCCGGAGCGGCTGGAGATGGCGCGGCGGCACGGCATCGAGGTGATCGACTCCGACGACGCCGACGACGTCCCGGAGGCGGTCCGGGAGCTCACCGACGGGCGCGGCACCGACTCGGTGATCGACGCGGTCGGGATGGAGGCGCACGGCTCCCCCGGCGCGAAGTTCGCGCAGACCGTCGCCGGGCTGATGCCGGGCAACACCGCGGCGCCGCTGATGTCGCGGTTCGGGGTGGACCGGCTCGCCGCGTTCGGCACCGCGATCGAGGTCGTCCGGCGGGGCGGGACGATCGCCCTCATCGGCGTGTACGGCGGCATGAGCGACCCGCTGCCGATGATGCGGATGTTCGACAAGGGCATCACGCTGCGGATGGGGCAGGCGCACGTCAAGAAGTGGATCGACGGCCTGCTGCCGCTGGTCACCGACGACGCCGACCCGCTCGGGGTGATGGACCTCGCCACCCACCGGTGGCCGCTGGAGAAGGCGCCGGAGGCGTACGAGATCTTCCAGAAGAAGCAGGACGGCGCCATCAAGGTGCTGCTGCAGCCCTGACCGCCCGCGGCCGTCCCGATGATCGCGGACGGGACCCGCTCCTCTAGGCTGCTCACGTCCCCGTGCGGATCCGGGGCGACGTCCCGAGCCTGGAGGTGGGCCCGATGCACCCTTTCCGCGCGGCCATCGAGAAGGGTGACATCGACGCCCTCCCGGCGCTGCTGGCCGAGGACGTCACGTTCCTCAGCCCGGTCGCGTTCGCGCCGTACGAGGGGCGGCCGCTGGTGTCGGCGATCCTGCGCGCGGTGACGCGGGTGTTCACCGACTTCCGCTACGTCGGTGAGATCGGCCAGGGCCGCGACCACGCGCTGATCTTCAAGGCGCTGGTCGGGGACCGCGAGGTCCACGGCTGCGACTTCCTGCATCTGGACGACGACGGGCTCATCGACGAGTTCTGCGTCATGGTGCGCCCGCTGTCGGGGGCCAAGGCGCTGTCCGAGGCGATGGCGGTGGAATTCGAGTCGGTCAAGCGGGAGCTCGGCCTTTCCTGACGGCACGCGGCGGCGGTCCGGTGATGCCTCAGGCGCTCACGCCGTCCTTCGCCGACCATTGACCGGCCATCGCGAAATCCCGGCCGTTGTGATCCTGCCCGCAATCGGCGTCGGAAGCGGCGGGCCGGTGTCCCGGCCTCCGGACACGGACTTGTCAGGCGACTGACAAACGCCGTCCCGCGCGCTGAAGGCCGGTGAGTGTCGCGGACCACAGGGCGTGCCTAGGTTGAGACGACCGGGCGCCAGACCGGGCCCGGGCGAGGAGGTGCCACCGTGGCGACGGCGTATGAGGACTCCCACCCGGCGACGTCCGTCCTGGACGGCCTCACCGAGGAGCCGTGGCGTGACATCCCGCAGGAGGAGGCGCGCTGGATGCGCCCCCACCTCCCCGCCCTCCTCGGCCCGATGGTCCGGGGCGTGCTGCGGCACGTCCCCGAGTACGACCGGCCGGGCGACACGGCGTACTCGCGGGTCGCCGAGGCCGCGGTCGCGCAGGCCATGGAGCACTTCGTGCACATGATCGCCGACCCCGACGCCTCCTGGAAGGAGGTGTACCAGGTCTTCTTCGACGTCGGCTACGGCGAGGCCGTCGAGGGGCGCAGCCTGGAGCACCTGCAGAACGCCATGCGGATCGGGTCGCGGCTCGCCTGGCGGCACCTCGCCGTCGAGGCCGAGCGGCTCGGCCGCCCCCGCACGCTGATCAGCCTGCTCGCCGAGGCCAACTTCGCCTACCTGGACGTGCTCGCGTCCGCCGCGGCGCACGGCTACTCACGGGCCAGGGAGAAGGCCGCCGGGGAGCGCGAGCAGCGCCGCGGCCGGCTGCTGACCCTGCTGCTGTCGGATCCGCCGGCGCCGCCCGAGGCCGTCCGCGAGCAGTCCGCCCGCGCCGGCTGGCCGCTGCCGAAGCGGCTGGCGGTGATCGTGCTGCGGCCGCGGCCGGGCAGCGGGGGCGAGGGCCCGGCCGGGCTGCCGCCGTCGCTGCTGACCGGGCTCGACCACGGCCGGCCGTGCCTGGTCGTCCCCGACCCGGACGGCCCCGGCCGGGTGGAGGAGCTCGCCGCGACGCTCGCCGGCTGGACCGGCGCGATCGGCCCGTCGGTCCCGGTCGACCGCGCGGGGACATCGCTGCTGTGGGCGCGGCGCGCCCTGGAGCTGACGCCCGCCGGTCCCGCGCGGGACCGGGCGGGCGGCCGTGCCG
>NZ_SMKM01000093.1 GCF_004348665.1 Actinomadura sp. GC306
GGCGGGGACGCGGGCGGCTCCCGCGGCGGCGGCTGCTCTTCCGCCTCCCCTTCGAGGTCGAGAGCGTTGGGGTCGGGGCCGCCCGGCAGCCAGAACCAGGCGTCGCCGTCCTCACCGAGTTCCGGCACCCGCACCCGGCGCAGGTCGCCCGCGTCGAGCGACGTCATGCCCGACTCGATCGACCCGCGGAACACGAACGCGGACACGATGACGGCGAGATCCGTGCCCGCCTCGTCCAGCGCCCCGCGCAGCGGGTCGGCGTCGCACAGCCGCGCCACGACCACCGGGCCCGTCCCCGTGTGCCCGTTCGCGCCCGCGGCGGCGGGCCCGTGGTGGATCGCGAGCCGCATCCGCGTCCGTGCGTCCCGGCTCAGTAGCCGGTTCCTGCCGCGCAGTTCCGCGTTCAGCTCGCGGACGAACCGGCCGACCAGCACCTCGGCGGAAACGCCGGGCGGCAGGACCACCAGCCGTCCGGAGCCGCTGCTCTGGCCGTCCCAGTGCTCGGCGTCGAGGTCGGCGTTCCGGGCCGCCGCCCGCAGGCATTCGACCAGGGTCTCCTGGAGGACCGCCTGCACGTTCTGCGGCGCGGCTTCGTACCCCTGCAGCGCAACCGCCATGACCGTCCGGTAACTCATGGGGTCTCCTCGGGCTCGGCCGCGACGACGACGCTGTAGACGGTCGCGCCGAGCTCGGCGACGAACTGGTTGAGCAGCGGGCGGTTGACGCCCAGCACGTGCATGACGGTGCCGCGCCTGTCCTCGTGGACGTCGGGGAACATGTTGATCACGTCCGCCAGCGAATGGTCGAACTTGCGGTGCAGGAACCGCAGATCCGCACGGATCTGCTGCATCGTCCGGTCCTCGTCCGCAAGCAGCCTCCCGACCTGCGCGCCGAACTCGCGCACCGCGTCGTCGATGAACGCGAGCGTCCCCCGCGCCTTGAGAGCCGGCTGGTCGACGATGTCGCCGAGCGCCATGTAGCGGTCCCCGGGGGCCGCGAAACGCGCGACCGGGATGCCCCGGCCGTCGAAGCCGAAGCGGGTCCGCCAGAACTTCCGCGCGTTGGCGTCGGCGACGGCGAGCGCCTCCCGGGCCTGCCGGCAGAGCCGGTCCGCCTGCTCGGCGCGACGCTGCCGGTCGGGGTCCTTCCACGTCCGCGCCGGCACGTCCCCGTACTCGGGCACCGCGCGGGCCGCCGGGAAGGACGCGGCGCGGAGCGCACCGATCTCGCGGCGCATCTCCAGGACCAGCTCGTACAGCCCGGCCTCGTCGGCCGCGGAGACGCGGGCGCGCAGCGTGGCGGCGAGGTCCTCGCGGAACGTGTCGCTCTCCCAGTGCAGGACGTGCGTGAACATGTCCGCGACGTCGTCCCCGTACGCGGCGGCCAGCGGACCGGCCATCACCAGCACGACACTGCGCGGATGCGCCCGGCGGCCGCCCATCAGCGCCGCCGCCCGGTTGCGCAGCTCGGTGAGCTTGTCCTCCTCCAGGACCGGGCCGCTGACCACGAGGGTGCATTCGCCGTCCCCCCGCGGGGAGGAGATCTTGAGGTCCGCCTGCCACCGCGACCGGTCGTCGCCCTTGAGCCGCGACACGTGGTAGCCGAGCTCGATGCACCAGCCGGCCAGCTTGCCGCGCACATGGTCGGGCGTGTCGGGCGCGCACAGGGAGAGGCTCGCCTCCCGGATCTGGCGCGGCCCGATGAGCGCGGTCCCGGAGGTCAGTTCGTAGGCGTGGTGGCAGAGGGTGATGGTGCGGCGCGGATGCCCGTCGGTCAGCTTCCACAGCTCGGCCACCGCGTCATCGGTGAACGGGTGCAGGACGCCCTCCTCGGCGCCGTCCGGCCGCTGCGCCGAGGAGATGTAGTCGCGGATCTGCGGGGGGGTCAGCCCGGACGGGACGATTTTGGTGGCGACGCGCCCCCGGATGCTCTGCGGCAGCGCCTCCCAGAAGTCGAGCAGCCCGCACACCACCAGCAGCGCCCCGGTCTCCACCGCCCAGCCGATCAGTTCCATCAGCGTCGCGGCGACCTCCGTGAGGCCGTCGCCGCCGTGGGGCCTGATCTGGTGCAGCTCGTCGAGGACGAGGACCATCCGGCCGCCCGTCCAGCCGCACAGCCGCGACAGGGCGCGCAGGACGCGCAGCGCCCGCATGTCGCTGTCGACCGGCGGAGAGTGCACACCGCGGTCCGCGAGCAGCCGCTCGTCCTCGGCGGAGTCGCGCCCGTCACCACTGAGCCACCGCCAGGCCGCCGACCCGGCCGTCGTGTGCCACACCAGCCCCAGTACGGTCGCCAGTTCATCGTCCCCCCCGGCGATCTCGAGCAGCCGCTGGTGCAGCCGCCACATCTCATCGACCGTCAACTCCTCGGACGCCGTCGGCCGCGGCGCGTCCGGCTCCTCGCCGGGATCGCGGCGCAGGTCGGCGCACAGGTCCTCGACCATCCGCTCGACCGTGCCGAACAGCAGCACCCCGGCGGCCGTGTCGACCGACCGGTTCAAGGCGCCGGTACCCGACCCGGGTGGGGCGAGCAGGCGGCGATAGATGGAGAGGACGGTGTCCCTGGGCTGACCCGACACGACGAGAACGACCGGCCGCGTCCAGGCGATGCGGCCCACCTCGTCCATCAGCGTCCAGGCCAGGTGGCTTTTCCCGGTTCCGTACTCCCCGAGGATGGCCGCGACCCTGCCGGAGTGGTCGGGAGCGCCGGCGGTGTCGGAGCGGGCGGTGAGGAAGTCGACGGCCAGATGCCGGACACGGCGGACCGCGTCGGTCTCCACCTGCACGGTCGCGCCGGTCCCGCCCAACCGAATCTCGGGCACCTTCGGGAACGGGTTGCGCGGCCGCGCGCCGTCCTCGCTCTCCACTCGTGCCTGCGATGGGTTCACGGCGCACCGATCCTGACTGCCGCGGCGAGGAAGTGGTGGATCGCGACCCTGCTCGCCCCGGCCCCGATGGCGGCCGCGAACGCCTGATGGCAGAGCACGTTGAACCAGGTCAGGTTGTTCGGGCTGACGCTGGCGCGCTGG
The DNA here is from genome assembly GCF_004348665.1 of Actinomadura sp. GC306. Taxonomy (GTDB): domain Bacteria; phylum Actinomycetota; class Actinomycetes; order Streptosporangiales; family Streptosporangiaceae; genus Spirillospora. The sequence continues at coordinate 3,029 of NZ_SMKM01000093.1, forward strand.
AGCGCCAGGGACTGCAGGAGGAGCCCCATGTCCAGGTCGAACAGCCGGTCGAGCGAGGTCTCCGCGCCGACGCGGGCCCGCAGGAACTCCATCAGCTCTACATCGCTGAAGGGCTCCAGGCCGACCGCCGCTACGGCATCCCCCTGCGGATTGCGGGCGATGAGGTCGCGGACCTCCGTCCAATCGTCGTCCGCCCAGTAGGGGAACTCGAACAGATAGATGCTGGAGTTCAGCGCCCGCGCCGCCCGCACATAGGCCAACACCTGCTCGGCGACCGCGGGCGGGCGCAGGCTGGGGTCGGGGCGCGGCAGGCGGACGACGAGGCGCCGCCCGGCGAGGGCCCGCCCCAGTTCGTGGTGCTCCAGCACCAGATCGGCGCTCCGCACCTGCCGGACGTCGTAGAACGCCGCCCGCACCTCCTGCGGCAGCGGGTAGCTCTCGCGCATCCGCGCCAGGCAGTCCGCCGGTCCGGTCAGCCCGGTCGGCGGCCAGCCGGACAGGTCGACCGGGAGATGTCCGGACGACTCATAGCGGTGCAGGCACCGATGGGCCAGCACCGACTTCCCGAGATGCGGGCGGCCGCCGATGAGGACGACTCCGCCGTCCGACACCTCCGGCGGTTCCGGTCGCTTCGGGAACGGGATGTACCCGTCCCGCCGCTCGGGACCCGCGCAGCCCTCGTAGTGGGCGCCCAGGTCGGCCGGCCGCCGCGGGAACGGATTGGTCGCCAGTACCGGGTCCGCGCTCATGCCGCCGCCTCGCTCAGGTTCCACGCGGCGGAGATGACGTGGGCGGCGGAGACCTCAGCGCTGTCCTGCGCGATGGCGATGTCGAACGCGGCGCGCATGAGGCCGTGCATGCGGCTCAGCCGGATCGGTCTCCGCCCGGTGAGCAGCGGAAGGGCGAGCGCCTTCTGCAGTTCTTCCGGCATGCCCGGCGCAAGGGTTATCCCATTGTCGGGGAACCGCCTCATCACTCCGTCCACATAAGCCCACAGATCGTCCGCGCTGAGCTCGCTCACCACGCGCTCCTGCACCGCCACATCATGGTTCTTGTCGATCTGCGCGATGAGCCGGTCCCAGTCGTCCGGCCAGCCATCGGTCAGGTATTCGTAGATGAACACGTGTTTGCTGCGGTAGGCCGCAATGGCGTACTGCACGATCTCATCGACGATCTCCGCGCCGCCCGCCTGCGCCCTTTGCTCCACGCTCGGCAAGCGCACCGCCATCGGCGCCGTCGCGCGTCCCAGCAGCTCGTACAGCTTCTCTCCCCAGAGCTCGTCGTCCGGTCGCGACTCGTCCTCGTCGAAAGGGTCGATCTCGGCCTGCAGCGCGGAGAGCACCTGATGGCGCCGTGCCGGGCTGCCCTTGACGACTCTTCCGAGGCGAAGCAGATCCGTCGCTTTCAGACCACGTGCGTGATATTCGTGCAGCAGCCGATGCCCGTAGACCGTCTTGCCGTTTCCTCGTCCGCCGCCGATCAGCAGGACACTTCCCTGCACATCCGCCACGTTCGGAATATCCGGCGTGTTGGTGAAGGAAAGAAAAGGGGCTTCGGCCGCATGCGGGCAGTCTCCGACGCCCCTGCACAGGCCCATCGACAGCATCCTGTCCTTGAAAGGATTCCTCATCGTCCGCCCCCGGGTGTGCGCGTGCCCGCTGCCACGGGAGCGCCGGCCTCCGCGCCGTCGCGGCGGACCGCGTCGGCGATCTCGGTAGACAGCTCCCGGAGCCGCTCCACCGCGCCCTCGTCGCGGAAGTCGCCCTCCTTGAGCGTCTGGTGCGCGGTCTCCAGCCGTGCCAGCAAGGCACGGTTCCGCGCGGCCGGCAGCGGGACGCGCAGGATCGCCGACCACAGCTCCACACGGCTCTCCTCGAACGCGTTCTCGTCGGGCGCCTTCCCCCTGAGCCGGGCCCTGCGCACTCCGTCGGCGGCCTTCAGATAGCCGGCTGCCGCGGTGTTGAGCTGGTCGGCGAGCAACTGGCGGCGGGCGTTGCGGGCGGTCAGCGACGTGGTGGCCAGGGTCAGGAGGGCGCCGAGGACGAGGGTGAACACGGGGTTCGTCGCGATGCGCTGCCACAGCGGCGGTTTGGGCGCCGGGTCCTGGAGGGCCTTGGCACCGGTGAGCGCCGCCAGGGGTTGGCACGTTCTGCTGAACGCTTCGCCGGAGTCCCGGCTCCACTGGTCGAGTGTGGTGGGCTCGGCACCCCGCCTGGTGGGCCCCGGCCAGAACGCGGTCTCGGTGCTGCCGGGGGCTGCCTCGTCCAGGCGGATCGCCGTCTCGACGAGCATCGGCCGCTGCTTGGCCGACAGGCAGTGCACGCGGCGGGCGTCCGCGCGGACCGCGTCGTCCGGGCTCTGCCCGCCGCCCGTCTCGCCGACCACGACGAGGACGACGAGCAGGCCGGACAGGGCCGCCACGGTGATCGGCCACCGGCGCTCGCGGATCTGGTCGACCATCGGCATCAGACCAAGAACATGATCACGAAGGCGGCGAACAGGACGAGCGAGAGCCAGACGAGTGACCTGGTGACATTGGTGGGCAGCTCATCGGGCAGGCACAGCACGGTGAAGACAAGAGGTCGGCGATCGACGCCGGCCTCCGCGTGGCGACCGAAATTGTCCGGCGGATTGTGCCGGGACAGGTCGGGATCGACCTCGTCGCCGAAGGGGTCCGCCTGAAGGGGAAGCTGCTGAGGCCGAGGCTGCTGGGGCTGAGGCTGGGGCTGGGGCTGCTGAGACTCCGAAGGCAGGGCATAGGCCAAGAAATTCCTCGCCAGCCAGTCGGCGCGTTCGGGTTTCAGGCGCGCCGCGACGATGCCCAGCGCATCCGCGATCACCGGCGGCAGGCCGGTCCCGTTCGCGGATCTCCTGCGCATCTGCTCGATGAGTCCGTCGTCGCCGATGTCCGCCGCGAACAGCGGTTCCAGCAGGTCGGCCATGCGTGTCGGCCCGTCGGGCAGGCTTTCGACCCGGTCCACGAACCAGCCGCCGTGTTCCACGAGCTGCAGGATCGCGGAATACTCGGCGGTGTCGGGCCCGGCGCCCGTCTTGGAGCGCGCGGTGATCCAGTCCATGATCCGCAGTGCGCGCGAGGCTTCCCGCTCCTCGTCGAGCAACCGGTACAGATGGACGAGATACGGGTCGCCGCGTCGCGGCGCCGCCTGCGGCTGAGCCGGCGGAACATGATGGGCCGATGGCGCAGGCCGAGGCTCGACCCGCACCGGGCCGGGCTGGTTGTGAGCGGGCGACTGCCGGGCACGAACGGAGACCTGTGCAGGACGGTCTTCGGCCGGGGCGAGAGCGTCCGCGATCGCAGCGCTGCACGCGACTGCGTTGATCCTCTCCATCCTTTCGGCGCGGCCGTCGACCACCTTCTCGATGAGGCTGACACTCTGGTCGCCGAATGCCAGGTAGGCGTCCGCGAGCAGGTTCGCCGCTATGTGGACGACGTCGTTCGGATCGAGCCGAACATCGGGAAACACCGGGCGCGGTCCCTCGTGGAGCGGCGCGGCGTCCAGGGCGCGGTCCCGGAACGCGACCGCAAGGGCGGTCCGGCCGTCGCCGCCGCTCAGGGGCGCCTCACACGTGGAGAAGGACTGCTGCCAGCCGTCCATGAGATGGCCGGCGGCGTCCGTGAGCATCGGTGTCAGCACGTGATGCGCGGCCCACAGCAGGGGGAGCGCCCGACTCTCATGGAGGGGGGCACGGATGCCCGCCTCGGGCACGATGACCGTCACCGCGCGTTTCGGATCGTCGAGGACCGCCGCGAGGAAGGGCGCGAGGCCGGCCGCCCGCTTCGCTCGTCGTTCCAGTTCCTCGCCGGGCACGGCTCTGCTCATGAGCGAGTGAAACCTCAGGGTCTCCAGGGTGGTTTCGCTAGCGACCCTGCCGGGAGGCTGAGCGAGGAGGCCATCGACATCCGAGGCGGCGATCCGGATCGCGTCGGCCGGGGTCAGCGCCCTGGCGGAGCAGATCAGCGCACGGGCCACCAGGTGCAGGCGATCCCCTCCCGCGCCGTGGAACGAGTGGCCCTGCGCGCCGTGGAGGGGCAGCGCCGCCGGGTCCCTTCTGCGCAGGATGAGCGCCGCCATCCCGTCCGGAAAGGTGAGGTAGACGGCGCTCGACCGCGCCTCGGCCGCGGCCGTCCACCCCCGGCTCGAAACGGCTGCGTACCCCGTGAGGCGATCGTTCCACCGGTCGAAATCCCCACGGTGATGAAACGATGACGCGATTGCGCCCAGGTCGTCTCGCGAACGCCAGCGGAACTCCATTTGGGCGATCAGCGGCTCGGTCATCTCAGATCCCCACATCCCGGGTTTCGGCCGACGTCAGCAGCCCGGTCATCGCCATGAGCGCCACGAGGGGGCGCAGGACGCGCAGCGGACGGGCGCCCCGCTCGATCGCGTCCGTACCGGTCGCCGACACGACGTGCAGCGTGGCCCGTTCGCATTCCAGGTAGGGCCGCGTCCACGCTTCGGCGCCCCGCTGGTGCAGGTAGGCGAACACGTCCGCGCTCTCCGCCAGCACCTCGGCGGCGTCGAGTTCCGCGGAGTCGCGGCTCAGCCAGTGCGCGATCGGGTCGTCGAACTTGTACAGGTCGGCCTTGTTGAGGGCGATCGCGGCGCTCACGTGCGCCAGCCGGCCCGAGGACCGCAGCAGGCTGAGCACCGTGTTGAACGCCGGGTCGCCGAGGCTGCCCGAGCCGAACCGCGTCGGGTCCGCCACGAAGACCAGCCCGTCCGCGATGTCGAGGAACCGCTTCGCGTCACCGACGTTGCCGAGCTCGCCGCCCGCCACGTCGAACAGCGCCATCGCCCGGGGGCGTGCGGTGCCGCCGGAGACCACGAAGGCGTCCGCGAACGCGACCTCGCCCTCGCGGGTGGGCGCCAGCCACGCGGACTCGCTGAACAGCGGGTGGACCATGTCGCGCAGGAACGCGTGGTGCCGGTCGAGATCCACCGGCTGGGCGGTGAGCCCGTAGGCGCTGAGCGCGCCGCGCTCGATCGCCGCGACCATCGCGGCGGCCAGGTGCGTCTTGCCCGACGTGGTGGCGCCGATGAACCCGTAGACCGCCGGCGCCCCGTACTGCCCGTAGCCGGCCGGAAGGTAGTGCGGTTCCGTCGTGTTGCCGGGGTTGGGGCAGCGCACCGCGGCCGTCCGCATCAGGCGGGCCCGCTGTTCAGGGGTGGTACTCGGCGGCGGGGAGAGCTCGATGTACTGCGCGAGGCCCTGGTCGAAGGTGTAGAGGGGCAGTTCCCCCCAGTCGAGGCGGCCGAGGCAGATCGGGCAGGAGACCTGCTCGCCGGCGCCGGCCGGCGGACTGCCGCCCCCCGGCGGGGACGTCATGGCGGACATGGGCACTCCGGTCTGCGCGGACGGCTCGGCCGTCTCCGCGGGCTCGGTGGACGTGTTCGGGGCCGCGACCGCGACCGGCCCGGCCGCCTCGACCAGCCGTGCGACACGGGCGGCCATGGTCTCGAGCTCGGCCAGCCCCGCGGTGTTGCGCAGTTCGCGGAGCGCGTTGGTGCCGCCCCGCGCGTAGAGCCGGGCAAGGTCGACCGCCGCGGGCAGGTTGGCGTCCCGGGGCGGCGGCTCCGCGGTGCCGTGCCCGAAGCGCAGGAACATCCCCGGCGGCTGGACGCGGCGAGTCCGCTGCTCGGCGGAGGTCTCGAAGCCCGGCGACCACGCGGGCCAGTCCCCCAGCCCGGAGCCGAGGACCGTGAGGATGTCGTCGAGCGCCCACAGGAACGCCATGGTGTCGCCGGTCATCGGGGCCTCGACCAGGCGCGGCCCGTCCAGCACCAGGGACAGCAGGACGACCAGCGGCCGCTCCAGCGCGGCGGAGCGCGCCTGCCGGCCGAGGTTCGTCCGGTGCGGGATCAGCGCACTGGGGTTGACCATGGGCGCGCGGCTCGGAAGGTCCGCGGACGCCCACGTCCAGTCGTGCAGTTCCAGCGCGAGGCGGGGCGTCAGGACGCCCGCGGAGCCGAACAGCAGGTGCGCGGTCGTGCTGTCTTCGAGCCCCGGCCGGGCGCGCCGGATCAGGACCGCTTCGGCCCCGAACGCCGCGTAGAAGCAGCCGGAGTCCGGTTCGCCGCCGCGCAGCCACGGTTCGATCCGGTCGTGCCAGCGGCTCAACTCGGCCGTGGCGGAGGGGTCGAGGGAACTCGCGACCGGCCAGAGGCCCGCCTTGGGCATCTCGCCGAGGCGGCCGGTCGTCCCCCAGCGGTACTGGGTCTGATGCAGCAGCGAGTTGGCCACCGGTCACCGCCCCACTACAAGGAGCACTGCGACGACGGCCAGCGCCGCCACACCGCCCCACAGCAGCCAGGAGACGACGCGGCCGCGTCTCGGCGCGACCGCCGGTCCAGGCGGAAGGACGGCCACCGGCTCCGCGGCCGGGGCCGTCTTCCCCTCGGCGGGGCGCTCGGCCGCGGGTTCGGCGGGAGGTGCCGTCTGCGGATGCTTCCGCCGCCGCTGCGCGAAGAACTCGGCGCGGCCACGGCCGAACGCGGGGTCGGCGGCGAGCGGCCGCGGCGGCGGGTCCGCCTCCCCCAGCCGGTGGAGCAGCCTCTGTGCGTCCGGGCGGCGTTCGGGGCTTCCGATGACGTCGGCCAGGAGCACCTCCAAGTCGGGACGGTCGGCGAGCTTGGCCCGGTCGTCGAGTTCCTCTCCCGTGAGGACGTAGAAGATCAGCCGTCCGGCCGCCCAGATGTCGTCGGTCGGGCCGACGTCGCCGCGGTGCCAGCCGGGCGGCGTCTCCGGCCGCTGCTCGGGCGCCTGCCACGGCGGTGCCCCGGTGACGGTGCGCGGCGATCCGATGAGCGCGGCCTGCGAGAAGTCGGTGATCTGCACGTTCGCCCCGTCCCAGCGGACGGTGCGGGGATCGAGGCCGCGGTGCGCGATGCCTGCGGCGTTCAGCAGCCGCACCGCCCGCAGCAGTCCCGCCTGGAAGCGGCGTCGCTGCTCGGTGGGCAGCTTCCCGGCGAGCGGTTCGATCTCGGTGCCGCGCAGGGGCTCCAGGAGCGCGAACGGCTCGGCGACGTCGGAGTCGTAGCCGATCAGCCGGGACACGGTGTCCGGATAGGGGCGGCCCTCGGACAGGCGGGCCAGCCGGAGGCCGGCGAGAATCTCACCGTCGAGCAGGCGGCAGCCCGCGGCGAACCCGCCGGGGCCGCGGTCGACCGGGCGGACCCGGCGGACCACGACGGTCCGGTCCGGCAGTTCGAGGCGCAGCCGGTCGGCCTCCAGCGGCGGGAGCAGGGACGGCTCGGGCCCGTCGCCCTCGACGGCCTTCGCCTCGGTCGGAACGCCGTGCACGTCGTAGTAGCGCAGCCGGTTCACATCTCCCCCCCGTCGTCCTCCCCCTGGCCCCACGTCCACTCGATGACGTGGGAGTGCAGCGGGACGAGCCGGAGCACGCCGCACATCGTCGGCGCCGCCACGTGGACGGTCTCGGGCGGATACACCGCGCCGTCCCCGGCGGGCCTCGGCCCGAACCGGAGGACGGGAGGTCGCGGTGAGGCGTCCAGCAACCGGAGGTCGCCCGGCGCGCACATCTGCCACATCTCCGCCTCCGCATCGCGGGAGACCTGTTCGACGAAATAGGCCAGATCCTCCGGATCGACGGGGGCGGGGGCGGCGTCGGTGACGAACGGCATCTCCTCGGGGCTCTGGCCCTGTTCGACGGCGCTCTCCCAGTCGTTGACGAGTCGGCCGGTCTCCATCGACGCGAGCTTTTCCACCTCGCCGCCGGGCCCGGCCTGCAGGGCGGGCCTGACGGCGGCGAGCACCAGCCCGCCAAGCCAGGAGTGGACACGCTCGCCGTAGGGCACGACGGACCGGGACGGCTGTGGGAGACCGTCCCCGTCGAGTGCGTCGCAGCGTGTCTTCAGCTCCTCCCGGACGCCCTCCAGCGCCTGCCGCAGCAGGTTCAGCTCGTCGATGGTCTCCAGCCGCCGGTCGAGCCCGGACCAGTCGGCGACGGCCCGGCCGAGGAGCTCGCGCAGTCTCTGCAGCGCCTGCTCGGCGGCGGCGAGGTCGGCGTCCTCCGCCCAGCGCAGAGCGCGGGCCCGCCACGAGCACGCGATCGCGATCAGCGCGCCGGCGACGGCGGCGGACACCGCGGCGGCCCACCCGGCGGCCGGGAGCCCGGCGGAACCGCCGAGCCCGCCCGCGATCCCGCCGGCGAGCGCCCCGAAGGCGTTGAACCCCAGCCCCCGCGAGTGCTCCTCCAGCCGCCCGCCGGGACCGCGGATCACGCTGAGCGCGACCAGTGCCGTCCACAGCACGGCCATCACGAGGCCGCCGGCGACGCCGAGCGGGGACAGGCCCGCGAGCGCCGCGCAGACCGCGCCGGCCGCCGGCAGCCACGGCTGCGGCGGCGGCATCGCCGGCGGGCTCTGCAGCCCCCGCAGCAGCGGGTCCGAGCAGATCTCGCTCAGGCGGCGGCCGTGCACGTCGCTCCGCTCCAGCGTTCCCGCCCATTCGCGGAGGTCCATGTCGATCCGGGTGAGGGACGCACCGCCCTTGAGACTCGCGTCCAACCAGGCGCGCAGTTCGTCGCGGGGCCGCCGCTCCTCTTCCGGAGCGGGCAGCTCGACCCCCCGCGCGGCGATCATCGTCCGCCGCTCCTTGGTGAGCCGCTCGTCTGCGGGCACCGCCTGGAACAGCCCGGCCAGGCGGTCGCGCAGCTCGGCGAGCCGGTCACCGGCCCCCTCGAAGGCCGCTTCGACGTACGTCCGCCGGATCAGTGCCGCGGTGCCGGGTAGCCCGTCGGCGGCCTGCCGGGCCTCTGCCACCGCGTCGTCGGCGTCGTCGAAGGCCCGCTGCAGCATCCCGCCGCGCGCGAGGTGCAGTGCCGCCCGCCCGGCGGGCGTCCCGGCCGCGGGCCGCACCGCCGAGGGCGAGGTCGGGTCCTGCATGCGCCGGATCGCGAACCGGAGCGCCTGCAGGAACTCCATCTGCCCGTTGCCGCCGCTTCCGGCGATGTGCAGGCCGGGGACGGCCGCGCCGTGCGGCACCCGGCCGAGCAGCTCGTGCGTGCGCCGGAACATGCCGGGCATCCGCAGCAGTTCGGCCAGCCGCTCGAACCCGTCTCCGCCGCGGTGGTCGCGGCGGCGCGCGCGGCCGGCGGCCTGCAGCGGCCAATCGACGCCGGTCCTCTCGATCACCCACAGCGTGCGCCGCTCGATGTTGCGCGGCAGCCGCAGCACGTGCCCCTGCTCGTCGGCAGCCCGCTCCTGCCTGCCCAGCACCAGGCACAGCAACTGCTCGACCTGCCGGGACCCGTCCAAAGCCTCGAACGCCGCCCGGTGGCGGACGACGGCGGCGGCGGTGTCCTCGACGAGGAGCATGCCGAGGTCCCGCGGGGTGGCCAGCAGCGCCGCCACCCTGGACACCGCCTCGGCGGCGTCGCAGTCTTTCAAGTCCAGCCGTACGACGTGGGTGCTCACCGGCCCTCCCCGAAGTCGTGGCCCCAGCTGTGCGCCGGGCCGTGCCCCGCGTCCGGCTCCGCCTGCCGCCCCATGTTCTGCAGCGCGGGCTTTTCCAGGCCGCGCAGGTTGGCGCGGACGGCCGACACGTCGGTGAACTCGGTGTCGAGCGCGGCCGGATAGGTGCGGGCCCAGAAGTCGCGGAGCAGCTGCGCACGGGCCCGGCTGGAGGAGTGCAGTTCGCCGAGCATGGCGTCGATGCGGCGGATCTGCGCGTCCGCCATGTCGCGCAGCACGAGGTACAGGTCGCCGGGCGCCTTCGGCATGCTGCCGACGCCGTCCGGGGCCTCCTGCATGAGCTGCGCGCAGAAGTCGCGGCGGATGCCCTCGTTGTCGGCGAACGTCCACAGCTCATATGACTGCAGCAGGCTCCCCCAGGACGACGCGTTCTCCAGCGGGGTCAGCTCCAACGTCATCGACACGCCGCCGGCCAGCCGGAACGACACGCTGATCGGCGAGGCCGGGTCGCCGTCCACGGTGACCTTGTCGTTCCACATCGCGCACAGCAGCCGGTGCAGGATCTGCACGCGGTGCTCCTCGTGGGTGGCGAGGTAACCGAAGTCGTATCCCAGCCGCTGACGCCACTTGAGGTAGTCCTGCCGCTGCGGCCGCTCGATCGCGTCCGCCCAGGTGCGCAGGACGTCCCGGACCTCGCGGACGTCGGTGATGCCCATGGACGAGCGGAACAGCACCACCGCGATCGACTCGGCGGTGGTATGGGTGAATTCGTAGACCAGGTCCGGCCCGGCCGGCAGGTTGATCGCCTCCCGCAGGTAGGACTCGATGCCCGGGTCGTCCGCCCCAGCCGGGTAGGAGACCAGGACTTTCAGCTTGCCGGTGCCCTGCGGGCTGAAGTTCGCCGGAACCAGCCCCGCGAGCTTCCCCCGGAACTCCTCCAGCTCCGCGTCGCCGAGCTCGGCGGGCGCCTGCCCGGCCGCCTGCGCGACCAGGTCGTGCAGCGTCGGCAGCAGCGGCGTCCGGCCCTCGCCCGCCATCCGGAAGTAGGTCTTGACCTCCGCCTTCACCCGCTCGCGCAGCTCGGACACGGCCGCCTCGGGCTTGGAATCCCACGCCGTCCGGTACGCCTCGCGCCAGCCGTCAGCGCCGATCAGCGGGGCGAGCAGCTCCGCGGCGGACGCGCTCGGCTGCAACTGCCCCTTGCCGACGAGGTCGTCGGCCATGCGGCGGACGACCCGGACGTAGAACTGGTCCAGGTCGCCGCCGGACGGCAGCAGGTACGAGACGCCGACACGGGACTTGGACAGGTCGGCGGCCCGGTCGCGGAACCGGTCCCGGTCCTGCCCGGCGTGCTCGACCAGCGCCCGCGTCACCCCGCGCAGCACCGCCTCCACCTGGTCGACCTGCTTGCGCCAGCGCGGCGCGAGCTGCGACCACGGCTCGGTCCACACGACGTTGGTCCGCCAGCGGAACCACCGGTCCTGCTGCTGCCGGGCCTCCACCGGCTCCGGGTCCGCCCACTTGACCTTCACCATGCCGAGGGACCGGTCCCGCAGCGTCGGCAGCGGCGGTGGATTCGGGCCGAGGCCCTCCGGGGCGGGCGGTTCGACGCGGCGGCGCTGCATGAGGCCGATCGCGCCGCCCCGCTCCACCTCGTCGGCGGCGTCGGGGTTGCCGAACAGCGCCCGGGTCAGCCGGAACGGGTCGACCTTGGCGAGCATCCTGGGGACCGCGTCGCGCGCGTCGAACGCGCTCACCCGTTCGGGGATCTCCCGGTCGAGCCGGTTGCGCAGCCGCTTCAGCGCCACCCGCATCGCCTCGGCCCGGTCGTTGAGCGCCGCCGTGACGTCCTTGGCGCCGGTCACGGGCTCGGGCTCGGCGTGGTCCTGCGCGGGCCGGCTGAAGATCTCGGCGATGTTGGCGACGGTGAAGAACTCCTGGATCAGCGCCCGGTTGCTCTCCACCCCGGGCAGCGAGCCGCGCAGGTCCTCGATCCCCTCGCGCAGGATCCGCCCCGCGACCAGGTCGGCCAGCTCGTCCACCGGCACGGTCAGCGACGCCACCAGCGCGGTCGACACACCGCGGTTGCCGATGCCGTTCTCGGCGGGGATCTGCCGGTCGACGCTGGCGTTGATGAAGCTGTCGGCGAACGACTGGTGCTGCTCCCCGTCCTTGCTGGTCCGCTCGTCCAGCTCGGTGCCGAGCAGCGACAGCATCAGCGACACCACCGAGCGGCGCAGGTCGCCCGGCTCGGCGCCCACCGGGCGGCAGAACAGGAAGCCGGTCTGCGCGATGCCGGGCCGCAGGACGATCCGCCCGTCCACCGGGTAGTGCACGGCGACCTCGTCGGGGTCGACGGCCGCGCGCACGGAGTGCCCGCGCAGTTCCCGCTGCGCACTGCCCCCGTTCTGGTGGTCGACGAGCCGGAACAGGTCGAGCAGCGCCCGCCCGGAGTTGAGCTGTGCGGGACGGCCGCCGCCCAGGCCGTCGACGAACGCCGACGGCATCAGCACCAGCGGGTAGATCTTGGGCCGCAGGTCGGTCCGCTCGAACAGGTTGCCGATCAGGTGCAGGTAGTCGTAGAAGATGCCGGCGCCGGTGCCGCCCGCCACGGAGAAGGCGACGAACACGTCCACGGCCTTCTTGTTGCTGGACTTGCCGCTGAGTTTGTAGAGGTCGGTGGCCGCCTGCGGGCGGGACAGCCCGCCGATCGCGGCGTTCAGGTCGAGGGTGGCGGTGCCGACGCCGCTGCGGAACGTCTCGAACAGCGCGGCCCGCCCGATGGTGGGCAGCTGGCCCGCACCGCGCTGCAGCGGCACGACCCGCGGCTCCCCGGCATCGGGCGGCAGCCAGGACGCCACCTCCCGCTCCGCGTTGAGCCGCAGGTTCTGCGCCACCTCCGGGAAGCTGTCCACCTGCGGCACCAGGCCGCGGACGTAGTGCGCGGTGCGCTGCACGGCGGGCACGTGCTGGGCGCCGGGGGCGACGGCCAGGGGAAGCCGGTCGAGGTCGGCCTGGTTGACGTCGGCGTACACGAACTGGATGCAGTCGGGCAGCTGGTAGGGCAGGGCGTCCTCTCGGTGCCGCTGGAACGCGGTGCCGTCGGGGCCGCAGAACTCCTCGCGGAGCCGCCGCTCGAGCTCCGCCCCGATCAGGCAGCCGGTGCCGCCCAGTCCGACGAACAAGACTGGCTGGTAGAGCTTCATGGAGGTCTTCTTCCTTGACCGGCCGTTACAGCCAGGGGTCGTCGTAGGTCTGCGATCCGGGGATCGTGGAGGGCGTGGGCTGCGCCGGCGCGGGGTCGCCCTGCGCTGCGGAGGTCTGGACGTTGTCCGTCCCCCCGACCTTTTGGCCTGGGCCGGGGGGCCTGCGGCGGCGGCGCCGCGTGTCCTCGAAGGCCAGCATCAGGCCGGTCTCCTCGTACGGCTCGCCCTCGCCGCCGATCGCGATCTCGTAGCGGGGGCCGTCCGGGATCTGGACCACGACCTTCCCCGGTGCGCCGCGGCGGGCGCGGATGGGCCGGTCCCCGGAGCGGGGGTAGTCCAGGCCGGGGTCGCCGCCGTCCGCGCCGTCGTGCACGACGAACCGGAACTCGGCCGCCCATTTCCCGGGGGCCTTCAGCACGGCGGCCTCCACGCCGTCCCGCCGCAGGGACGCCCGCAGCCCCCGCACGTCGATGCGGGCGCGGCGGGCCCGCCGACGCAGGTAGGCCAGAAGGGCCACCACCAGGACCAGGAGCACGGCGCCCGCGATGTGGTACCGGTGCCGCTCGAACCAGCCGGGCGGGTTCTCGATCGTGACGGTGAGCTGCCCGTTCGCGTAGACCTTCGACAGGTCGGCGGCGTCCGCGACCTTGACGGTCAGTGACGTGCCGCCGAGGCCGGCGTCCCCCGGGAACTCCACGGAGAAGGGCCGGGTCGTCGTGCCCTGCCCGATCGTCAGATCGGTGCCGCCGGCGAGGACGGCGCGGGCGCGTCCCGACCCTTCCAGCACGAGGCGGCCGCGGACCGGGGGGCCCGTGTTCTCCATCGTCACCGTGCCGCGCACCTCGGTTCCCGGGTGTACGACCGGATCGGCCGAGAACGCCACGCGGCCCTGCAGGGCGGGACCCTGCGCACTGATCGCCACGGTCACCGGGACCTTCTCGGCGCGGACGCCGTAACCGCTGACGACCCCGGTGAAGGTGATGTCGCCGGGTGTCGGCGGCGCCGTCAGCGTCCCCGCGTACCGGCCGTCGCCGGCCCGGTCGTCGGGCTCCTTGCCGTCGTCGCGGATGACGATGCTCTGCGGTGCCTGAAGCGACGGCCCGGTGGCCTGGACGGTGAAGGTCAGCCCGGAGAGGGCCTTCGCGTCCGTGATCGCACCCCGGCGGGTGACGAGGGACAGCCGAACCGTGAGCGGCTGGCCGGTCCGGGCGCTCGGCGGCTCGACGACGAGGGAGGAGCTGACCGCGCCCTGCCAGATCGCGGTCGCGCTCACGAGCTGCTCGGCCAACTTGTCCGGCGCGGTGAGCCGGATCGTCCACCGCCCGTTGCGCGGGTTGACGACGCGGAGCGTCTCAACGGTCGCGTTCTCGCCCGCCCGCTTGAACTCGCTCTCGCCGAGCCTGCCGTTGCCGGGGACGGTCTCTCCGGAGGGGTCGATGTAGTCGACGCGAACCTTCGGGTCCCCCTTGGCGACGGTGATATTGCCGTCGGTCGCGATGATCGGGATGTCGATCTTCAGTTCGCGGGTCTCGCCGGCGCCGAGCTTCGCCGCGTCGCTGTGGCTGACCCCCTGGCAGCCGGCCGCGGCGAAGGCTTCGCTCAGCGAGCGCAGCACGTCCCCGGAATCACGCACGACCCGCGCCCGGGGCTTGGAGTCGGGGCGTTCGTCGCAGGTCCCCTGGTAACCGCCGGCGGCGAATCCGTCGAGTGCCGGGCGGTCGATCGCATCGCCGAAGCCGAGCGGCCACACCTGGACGCGGTTCGCCTGGGCGAGGGCGAGCTGGGTGTCCACCTGCTTTTGCGCTTCGCCATTACGGTCACTCGCGATTCGTCCGTAATTCGGGCTGCGGGAGACGTCGAGCCGCCCGTCCGTCAGCAGGAAGACGACTTTGAGGGCGCCGTCCGGACCCCCTGTGGTCAAGGCACTGAGGCCCTTGGCCAGTGCGGCCGCGTGGTCGGTGTCGTTGCCCTCACCGTCCTCACGGCGATGCAGTTTTCGGACGCACGATGCCAGCGCGTCCTTCTTTACCGAACTGTCCAGGATTGTCGGGGGACATACCTCGGTGATTGCACTTTGTCCCGGTCTGTTCTGGCTGCCGAATCCGTAGACCGAGACACGGCTGCGTGCGTTCAGGCCGCCGAGCGCGATCGTGGAGGCGGCGTCGATCTCCTTCTGGACATCGGCCTTCGTGAGGCTGCCGGACTCGTCCACCAGGATGGACACGTCCATCAGTGTCGTCTCGGGTGCGGCGGCGGCCGTGTTGGCCGTGGTACTCCCGGCACCCACGGCGGCGTTCGCGGCAGCGTGCACGGTGAGTGGCCACAATTGGACGGCCAAGATCGCCGCCCCCACGGCGATCCGCCCCCTTGGGCACGCGAATATGCGCCCCGGTATCAACATCATCTTCCAGAACCCCTGTGCAATGGCGTTTTATCCACCCCGTGCAACCCAACTTTCTCGATGATGACTGAAGCATGACATAGTCGTCACCTCCAGTTATTCGACTGTTACAAAGTCCCCCGTGCGGTCATTTCGATCAAGAACTCGGCTGTCCGGATTGTTCCATTTGTGGGCATGATTGACCCACTCGACCGGCTATTGACCGATTCGAGATCGAATTACTAACTAGAATGAGTTTTCAATATCAGTCGGACGGATCGGCAGCGCCACCCTCCGCGTCGTCGGTGACGGGAAGGGCGGCCAGCTCGCGCAGGAAGCCGTCCAGCAGCCGGTCCACCACGGCGGGCGCATCCCCGTGCGGCTCCTCCCGGACCAGCCGCAGTCCCTCCACCAGGTAGTTCTGAGCCGTAGCGGCCCGCCGGGCCCGCCGCTCCAGCCGGCCCAGTTCCAGGTACGCCTCAGCCGCCGAGGGCCGGTGCTCCAGCAGGAACGTCCAGGTCTGCCGGGCCTCCTGCACCGCCCCGAGCGCGACATGGCAGCGGCCGAGCCGCAGCAGTGCCGCCGGGCCGGGCGGTGACGCCGGATCTCCGCACATGCCGAGCAGTTCCTCCAGGTCCAGTCGGGCGCGCTCGTACTCGCCGAGTCGCATCAGCGTGTCGGCGCGTGCGTCGAGCAACCTCACCCACGCCCCTCGCCCCTCGGGGGAGACCTTTTCCAGCAGACGCGCCGCCTCTTCCGCCCGTCCCTGGTCAAGGAGCGTCCGCGCCTCCGCGACCTTGCCGGACGGATCGGCGTCCTGGGCCGTGCCGGCCTGGCCGCCCCGAGCCTCCGTGGAACCGGGCCCCTCCCCGGCGGGGCCGCCGGTGCGGTCGGAGACGTACAGCCAGGCGTCCATGGAGAACCCCTTGCCGGCCACCGTGCTCCGCACCTGCCAGAAGCTCTCCGCACGCAGCGACCGGTAGCCGTTGCGGATGACGTCCTGAAAGAGGTGGTCGGAGACGATCATGGCGAGCTGCGCCCGCGGGAAGTCCTCCAGCGCCGCCTTGACCGGCGGGCTGTCCAGCAACCGGAAGCAGTCGATCACGGCGCTCCCGTTGAACCCGGCCGGACCGGGCGTGACGAGTCCGCTGGTCAGCGCGAAACGCAGCCGGATGCGCGCCGACTCCGAGAGCAGCCGGTTCTCCTGCCGCAGCGCCACCTCCAGCTCCGAGACCAGCGCCGGGATGACCGTGCTCTCGTCGATCCCGCTCGGCGGCAGGATGAGCACCCCGTCGCCGCTGCTCTGCACGATCTCCTCGGGCAGCCCCGCCTCCCTGCAGGCCGCCAGGCTCACGGTGACGAGCGCCTGCTGCGCGCGGATCTGCTCGGGTACGAGCCGTTTGCTCCACCCCTTGATGTCCAGTGCCGCGCACAGCGAACGGCGTGAACCAGCCCCCATGCCTCCCCTTTCTCAGGCTTCGGCATGAAGTCTCACGGTCCCGCGGACGTCACAACCCGCATCAGTACGGGAAAGACGATTTCGCCTCACAAATCCTTGTTCGCGCCAGAAGCGAGCCGGACCGGGGCCGCCCTACATCAGGACCGACGGGATCGACCTCACCTACGAGGGGGGCACAGTTGCAGGGGCAGTGGCATGTCGGCGAGGTCGGCGAGACCGGGCGGGTCCAGCAGGGCGACACGGCCTCGTCCGCAATGGACGAGATCGCGCAGCGTGGGCCCCTTGAGGGCCTTCTGCACGGTGCCCTCCTGGGCGCCGATGAGCATCGCGAGCTGCTTCTGCCGGAGCCGGACGACGGGTCTTCCACCTTCGCGTTCAGGTGACCGTCCCGCCTGGTAGAGCAGTGCTCTCGCCAGTCTGACGTCGACCTCGTAGCCGGCCGCGTCGGCGCGGTAGACGTTGGCCTGGGTGAGCCGGTCTCCGGTCATCCGGCTGAGCGCGAGCATCGCCTCCGGATGGCGCGTGAGGCACGTCATGAACGGCCGGGCCTGGATGACGGAGACGGCGCACCGGTCCAGCGTGGTCACCGTGGCGGTGCGGACGTCATCGTTGATCACCGCCATTTCGCCCACGAGGTCACCGGCGTGCCTGATGCCCAGCAGCGACAGGGCACCGTTCTCGACGATCCGCTCCACGCCGACGCGGCCGTCGAGCAGCACGTACACCGCCGCGCCGGGCTCGCCCTGCCGCATGAGCGGCCGGTTGGGCTGCACGGTCTGGACTCTCCCGAGCTGCAGCACGGTCTCGCGGGCGGACCGGGAAAGCCGCCCGAGGAAGGAATGGTCATGCCAACCGGAGCCCGTCATGGGACGTCTCCTCAGCGCACGCGCGTCTCGCTGCGCCGTCCCGCCGGGCCCGGCGCCGCCTGAACGGGCACAGAGTATGGCAGGTTCTCCCCCCTGATACCGGGTCACAGGCCACATATCTATGGTTCCCGCCACCCTCCGCGAGAGGGCGGCGCGACCCGTGTCCGCGGGCCATCGGCCCGGGCGAGCGCAGCGTCCAGCAGCCGGTGCGCCGCCGCGTGATCACCACGCCGGACGGCCTCCACCGCCAGGACACGCAGCGTCTCCGCGCCCTCCGGATGGGCGTCCGCCGCCTCGTTCACCATCCGGTCACCCGCCCGCCGTCGTCCTCGCCGGTAGGCCCGGGCCGCCAACGCGAGCAGCAGATCGTGCTCCAGTCGCCGCGGGTGCGGCGCCAGGGTGGGCCGTGCCCGCACGATGCGCAGGCCATCGGCGAGAAAGCTCCGCGCGACGTCGTCGGCCTCCTCCAGATCCATCAGCGGATAGGCGGCCAGTGTCAGCGGAAACCGGCGCAGCAGATAACGCCACGTTTCCAGCGCGGCCCGCGACTCGCCCATCCTCAGATGGCATATCCCGAGTGCGAGCAACGGCTCCGGACCGGGTTGGACGTACAAGGTCTGCCACACCTCGTCCATGTCCGCGGCCGGATCGGCGGACGACGAGAACGTCCAGGGCCTCCGAGCCTCAAGGGTGGGCGGGACGCTCCTCTCAGGCGAGGCAGCCGGGCCGTCCGCCGGCCAGACCCAGTACTCCGGGCCGCAGTTCTCGTCTCGGACCCGTTGCAAACGCGGCATGGACGGCACTTCACGCACACGCCAGTGGAGAAGTCCGTTCATGAGGAGAGCGGCCGTTTCCCCGCACTTTCGACCTCGCACATAGCGGTGAGCTCGGTGGAGCAACCGAATCGCCTCCGCGACGAGCTCCGCTCCCGCTCGCGGCCCCGCCGACCCGCCCGTTATGCCGATGCTCGTTCCTCGCCATCCCGGTTCATGGGAACGCACGGCATCCAGCAGGCGGGGCGCTGCCTCGGCAGGCTCCGTCCTGAGGACGAACACAAGGATCTCCCCCGAGGCGAAGACCATCTCCGTTTCAATGCCGGTCGACCGGCGCATGCCCTCGACCGACTCCACGCGTGCCCGGATCCGCTGCGGAGTGCTCAAACGCTCCCATCCGCCGATCCTGACGCCGACACAGGTGACCTGCGCGTCCTCATCCAATCCGCCCTCCAGGTACGGTTGCCCTCCCCCACTCTTCCCCGACG
>NZ_SMKM01000094.1 GCF_004348665.1 Actinomadura sp. GC306
CACGACACCCCGCCGGACGCCCCGCCGCCGGGGCGGTCCGGCAGGGCCCGGGAGCCGACGGCGCGCGCCATCGGCTCCCGGTACTCCCCGGCCGCGGTCACGGGATCACCGCTCGCGCGCCGGCGGCGTCACGGCGTCACCGTCCCACGTTGGACCGGCGCCGCCTGGCCAGTGCGTCCATGCTGGCGGCGAGCAGCAGCACCACACCGGTGATGAGGAAGCTGAGGTACGCCTTGGTGCCGAGCAGGCCGAGCCCGTTCTCGATGGTGGCGATCACGAGGCCGCCGAACACCGCGTCGCGGGCCTTGCCGCGCCCGCCGAACAGGCTCGTCCCGCCGATGACGGCCGCGCCGACCGCGTACAGCAGCGTGTTGCCGGCCCCCGCGTCGGTGGCGACCGAGTTGAGCCGGGACGCGGCCACGATGCCGCTGACCGCCGCCAGCCCGGATCCGATCATGAAGACGGAGATGCGGATGCGGGTCACGTTGATCCCGGCCCGCCGGGCCGCCTCGGCGTTGCCGCCGACCGCGTAGATGTGCCGGCCGAAGGACGTGCGGCCCAGGATGAACGTGCAGGCGATCAGCAGGGTGCCGACCAGCGGCACGCCCCACGGGATGCCGGCCAGCTCGATCAGCGGGCTCGGCGCCCGGTCCAGGCTGAGCACGTACGTGGCGCCCAGCAGCACGACCGCGACGGCGCCGGACTGGGCGAGCACCAGCTCGATCGGCTTGGAGTGCAGGTTGCGGGCGCGCTGGTTGCGCCACCGCAGCAGCTGCGTCGCGGCGTAGCCCGCGGAGCAGGCCGCGGCGAGCGTCCAGCCGAGCCAGATCGGCATGTTCTTAGTCGCCAGCGCCACGATGACCTCGTCGCGGACGGGCACGGTGCCGCCCTCGCCGATCAGCCACAGCGTGATGCCCTGGAGGCCCAGGAAGAACGCCAGCGAGACGACGAACGAGGGGATCCGCAGCACCGCGACCAGCCAGCCGATCGCGGTCCCGATGATGATGCCGGCCGCGACCGCGCTGATCACCGCGACGTACCAGGGCTGCCCGCTCTCGACGAGGAGCTTGGCCATCAGCGCCGCGCACAGACCGCTCGCCACACCGGCGGACAGGTCGATCTCCCCCACCAGCAGCACGAACACCAGGCCCATGGCGAGGATCGTGATGGGCAGCGCCTGCGTGGACAGGTTCGCGATGTTGCCGGTGCTGAGGAACGTGTCGGGCTTCAGGATGGTGAACAGCACGAACAGCGAGGCCAGGCCGATCAGCGCGGGGAGCGCGCCCAGCTCACCGGCCTTGAGCCTGTTCCAGTAGTCCAGCACCGCGGACCTGACGTCGTGCTCGCGCCGGTCGGTCGCGAAGTCCGAGTCCGCCAGTTTCACGGCGGCC
Organism: Actinomadura sp. GC306; assembly: GCF_004348665.1. Lineage (GTDB taxonomy): Bacteria > Actinomycetota > Actinomycetes > Streptosporangiales > Streptosporangiaceae > Spirillospora. The sequence goes on from NZ_SMKM01000094.1 coordinate 1,392, forward strand.
TCCTTGCTGCCGGGGATGTCGGTGGACACCTGGTCCCCCCTCAGATGCTCTCGGCGGCGGTCTGCGGCGCGAGGCCGAGATCACCGGATCGGCCGGCGGTGATGAGCTCCACGACCTGGCCGTGGTTGACCTCGCCGCGCGCGACCTCGGCCGCGACCCGGCCGAGGTAGAGCGCGGTGATGCGGTCGGCCACCTCGAACACGTCGTTCATGTTGTGCGAGATGAGCACGACGGCGTGCCCCGTGTCGGCGAGCCGCCGGACGAGGTCGAGCACCTGGCGGGTCTGCGCGACGCCGAGCGCTGCGGTCGGCTCGTCCAGGATCACGACCTTGGACTCCCACAGCGCGGCCTTGGCGATGGCGACGGTCTGCCGCTGCCCGCCGGACAGGCTCGCGACCTGCTGGCGGACGGACTTGACGGTGCGGACCGACAGCCGCGCGAGGGTCTCGCGGGCCGCCTCCTCCATCGACGGCTCGTCCAGCACGAGGCCCCTGCGCCGCTCGCGGCCGAGGAACATGTTCTGCACGATGTCGAGGTTGTCGGCGAGGGCGAGGTCCTGGTAGACGACCTCGATGCCGAGTTCGGACGCGGCGCGCGGCCCGTCGATGACGACCGGGCGGCCCTCGAACTCGATCTGCCCCGAGTCGATGGGGTGGATGCCGGCGATGCACTTGATGAGCGTGGACTTGCCGGCGCCGTTGTCGCCGACGAGGGCCATCACTTCGCCCAGCCGCACCGTGAAGTCCACGTTGTGCAGCACATGGACGGCACCGAAGCTCTTGTTGAGCCCGGTCAGGCGGAGGACGGGGTCTCCGGTTTCAGCCACGTGGTTCCTTCCAGGTTCACGTCGTGCCCGTGGCGGGCCCCCGGCGTCCCGGGTCTCCGGGTATCCGGGGCGCCCTCAGCGGTGCGGGGGCCCGCCACGAGGTCGGGGGAGGCGGCTACTGGATGCCCGCGTCCTTGCACTTGGCCGCGTAGTCCCCCTTGCAGAGGTCCTCGACCTTGACGAACCCGTCGTCCACGACCGTCTTCATGTTCTCCTTGTCGACGCCGATCGGGGTCAGCAGCACCGACGGCACGTCGCGCTTGCCCTCCGGGTCGTTCGTGGTGCCGTTGGTCTCGCCCTTCTCGCCCTTGATCAGGGACACGGCCAGCTTGGCCGCCGCGTCGGCCTCCTGCTTGACCGGCTTGTAGACCGTCATGCACTGGGTGCCGTCGAGGATGTTCTGCAGCCCCTGGACGGTCGCGTCCTGGCCGGTGACCGGGACCTCGCCGGCCTGCTTGTTCTTCTTGAGGATCGAGATGGCCGCGTTGCCGAGGTTGTCGTTGGCGGCGAGCACACCGTCGATCTCGCCCTTCTGCGCGGTCCACATCTGCTCGAAGAGCGTGGCGCCCTTCTCCGCGCTCCAGTCCGGGACGGGCTGCTCGGCGACCTTCGTGTAGTTGGGGTTCTTGTCGAGGATGTTGTGCGAGCCCTGCGCGAACAGGGTGGCGTTGTTGTCGGTGGGCGCGCCGTTCAGGTACACGATGTTGGCCTTCTCGTCACCCAGGCACTTCTGCAGGCCCTTGCCCATCTCCTCGCCGACCTTCACGTTGTCGAACGAGACGTAGTAGTCGGCGACGCCGCCGAGGGTGAGGCGGTCGTAGTCGATGGTCTTGACGCCCTGCGCCTGCGCCTTGCGCTGGACCGCGGCCGCGGAGTTGGAGTCGAGCCCGGTGAGGAGCAGGACGGTGGCGCCGCTGGTGAGCATCTGGTCGGCGATCGTCTGGAACCGCTGGGCCGAGCCCTCCGCGTTCTGGATGTCGCTCTCGACGCCGGCCGCCTTGAACGCCTGCTCCAGGTACGGGCGGTCGAAGCTCTCCCAGCGGTCCGAGGAGGCGGTGTCGGGCAGGATCACGCCGACCTTGCCCTTGACCTCGCCGGAGCCGCCGGCGTCGTCGGAGCCGTCGTCGCCGCAGGCGGTGAGCGTGAGCGCCCCGGCCGTCATGACGGCCATCAGGCTGAGGATCCCCTTGCGCATATGCCCGGGTCCTTTCTGGGGGTGGGCCGCCGTGGCGCGGCCGGGGGGTCGCAGGCCGGTGAGCTAGATCACATGTCCACCGGCGTGAATGTTGTGCCCCGCAACTTATGTCGGCCTTGCCCGGTGCGCCAGACCTGCCGCCGGACCAATTTGTTGTCGCGCGTAACAATCACGTAACGCGAGATCACCACGGGCGCACCGCGGCATGGCGCGGGCAGGCGACAAGGCCCGGCGGACAAGGGGGTCCGGCCGCCGGACGGGCGGTATGTTCGGCGGCTCAACATTCCCCGGAGCCTGGGCACGGGCGCTCAGGAGCGGCTTCGCGAGCGGCCCGGGCGCATGCCGGGGCGGCGGCCGGCCGAACCCCGGCCGACAGGCAAGCCGCTCGGCCGACAGGCAAGCCGCTCCGGCCGACAGGCAAGCCGCTCCGGCCGACAGGCAAAGCCGCTCCGGCCGACAGGCAAAGCCGCTCCGGCTGGCTGGGAGACCGCTCCGGCCGGCGGGCAGACAGCTTCGGCCGGTGCTCGGCTCGGCAGGCTCAGTCGACGGCGAGGACCAGCGCGACGCGGTCGGCCGCGGTGGTGACGTCGTCGGCGGCGGCGATCCGCTCCGCCCACGACCACCAGTACCACCAGCCGTCCGCGCCCTGCTCCGCCAGGATGTTCTCGGTGAGGGCGGAGGCGTCCGGATTCAGCACGTGCAGGCTCGGCGACTGGCCGCGGGGCAGGGTGAGACGCACCCGGAAGCCACGCTTGACCAGCTCGTCGCCCAGTTCTTCCAGATATTCGATCCGCGTCTTCGACGGCGCGGCCGTTCCCGTATCGTCAGGCGTCATCTCAGTTCCTCACGGACTCCGCGCGGCCCGACGAGACCTCACCCTCCCGCTTCGCCCGCCCGGGCGCAAGCACTTCGGGCTGGTCAGCCGGGTGTCGGCGGTCCCCGGCCGGCGGACGGGCGCGGCGGGTCGCCGCGTTTCGGAGCGCCAGGGCACCCTATCCGGGATATCTTGCGCTTAGCACACGAACCGGAATGTGGGGGGACGATGACGGTCGGCGCGGGGGCGGACCCGGGAGCCACTCCGGTCAGCGGATCCGGAACGGGCGGCGGCGCAGAAGGCGGGCCGGGCGGCGGGCCCGGAGCCGGGCCGGCACCGGATCGGACCGTGCAGGAGGCGCCCGCCCAGCAGACGCCCGCACAGGAACCTCCCGGGCCGGAGTCGCCCGTGCGGAAGGCGGCGCGGAAGGCCACGCAGGGCCCGTCCACCTGGCACCGCTTCCACTACGCGGTCGGCGTCTTCCTCATCGCCTACGGCGGGACGGGCCTGCTCAGCGGCGTGCTGATGTGGGGCGACCGGGAGGACGAGGTCGCGGGCTACTTCGGGGCCCTGCCCGCGACGGCCGTCCTGCTGCTGGTCAAGGCGGTGGAGCTGGCGCTGGTCGCCTTCGCCGCCGCCGCGCTGGTGTTCCGCCGCGACATCCTGCTCGTCCCGGCGACGGCCGGCTGGATGGCCGGGTTCGCGATGTTCGCCGTGCTGGACGTCTTCACCGCCAGGTGGGGCGGCCTGGTCGAGCACCTGCTGTACCTCGCGGCCTTCGTCGTCCTGCTGTTCCTGTCCTACGGGCTGAGCGCGAAGGCCCAGCTCGCGAGGGCGGCCAAGGACGGCCAGGACGGATCGCCGGGCGGCGGGCCGCAGCTCACCCGGACGCAGGAGTTCGCGCTCCAGGCGATCAACCGGGCGGCCACCCTCACCGGGCCGCGGCCGCGCCCGGGGCGGCCCGCCTCCTGATCTTGGCAGATCTTGCCCTTGGTGGGGCACCCGGCCGGTGTCACTTTGGCGCTCATGAGAGCCCGAAAACTGGTGTGGCCGCTGGCGCTGGCCACGTCCCTGGCGCTGCCGGTGTCGCTCGCGGCCCCGGCCGCCGCGCAGTCCCCCGCCGCACCCGCGGCGAGCTGCGATCCCACGCGGACCGAACCGGTCTACCGGGGCACGGTCCCCTCCCCTGAGCAGGTCCTCGGCTTCGAGCTCGGCGAGCGCCCGGTCAGCGCGGCCGAGTCCGACCGGTACCTGGAGGCGGTCGCCGCGAAGAGCGAGCGCGTCGTGTCCGGGACGCTGGCCACCTCGGCGCAGGGGCGCCCGCTCAAGTACGCGATCGCGGGCCGTCCCGGGCTGGTGACCAAGGCGGGGCTGGCGAAGGTCCGCACGGAGGCGGGCCTGCTGCGCGATCCCCGCACGCCCGAGGCGCTGGCCCGGCTGATCACCAGGCACGGCGTCCCGATCCTGTGGGTCAGCGGGAACGTCCACGGCAACGAGCCGAGCGGCACGGACGCGGCGCTCAAGGTGCTGCGCGGCCTCGGCGACCGCACCGACTGCGCCGCGGAGGCGATCCTCGGCAACGCGCTCGTGGTGATCCTGCCGACGCAGAACCCGGACGGCCGCGAGGCCGGCACGCGCCAGAACGCGTACGGGTTCGACATGAACCGCGACTGGTTCGCGCGCACGCAGCCGGAGACCGACGGCAAGCTGGAGATGCTGAACCAGTACCCGCCGGCGCTGTACATCGACGCGCACGAGATGGGCGGGACGTCGTACTTCTTCCCGCCGAACGCCGACCCGATCTACCACGAGACGCCCGAGCAGGCGATCGGCTGGATCAACGACCTGTACGGCGGGGCGATGGCCGCGGAGTTCACCCGGCGCGGCATCGACTTCTTCAACCGCGACGTCTACGACCTCTTCTACCAGGGGTACGGCGACTCGGTGCCGACCACGGGCTTTCACGCCGCCGGGATGACGTTCGAGAAGGGCAACTCCAGCCCGTACCCGGAGAAGGTGGAGGAGCAGTACCTCACCCAGTGGGTGACGCTGTCGGCCGCGGCCCGCGACAAGCGGCGCGTCCTCACCGAGTGGCGCCAGATGACCGTGGACGCGTACCGGCAGGGCGAGGCCGGGAAGCTGGAGCCGAACCAGATCTACAACCCGCCGAACCAGATCGACCGGCAGGTGCCCGACCGCGCGGTGCGGCACTACTTCCTGCGGGACGGCGACCCGGCCAAGCGCGACGAGGTCCGCACGGTCGTGCGCCGGCTCCAGCGGATGGGCGTCCGCGTCGACAAGCTCGTCCGGCCGCTGACCGTCCCGGACTTCAAGGCGTACGGGCACCCCGCGGCCGAGACCACCCTTCCCGCGGGCACCTACTGGATCTCGATGGCGCAAGGCCGGAAGCACTGGATCCAGGCCATGCTCAACGAGGACTCCTACACGCCGTTCCCGTACTTCTACGACGTGACGGCGTGGAGCCTGCCGCTGCTGGCGAACGTGCAGGGCGGCTCGTCCGGTGCCGGCCTGCGTCCGCGGGCCGTTCCGGTGGGGACCGTCCCGGCGCCGCGTCCGGGCCACGAGGGGAAGGCGCCGAAGCTCGGCGTCCTCCAGCTGTCGGCGACGTCGTCGGCGGCGCGCGAGTCGGCCGGCTGGCTGCGGCACCGCCTCGACCGCGACTGGAAGCTGCCCTACACGATGCTCACCCCGGCGGACGTGGCGGCGGGCAGGCTCGCGGGCATCGAGGTCCTGATCACCCCGGACGGCCCGGCCTCGTCCGCCTACGACGCGCTCGGCGACACCGGGCGGGCCGCGCTCCAGGAGTGGACGCGCGGCGGCGGCCGCTACATCGGCTGGCAGGGCGGCACGCAGCTCGCGGCGCGGCTCGGCCTGACGACGGCGACGCTGTCGGAGCCGACGTCCGACATCCCCGGCACGCTGTTCCGCGTGCAGGTGGACGAGGACGGCCCGCTCGCCGAGGACGTCGGCGGGACGGTCTGGAACTTCACGTCGTACGACCTGGTCATGCGGGCGTCCAGCGGCGTGGCCGCGGCGTACCCGGAGCCGGACTCGCCCGACTGGTTCGTGTCCGGGTTCGAGCGGGGCGCGGCGGAGCTGGGCGGCACGGCCGCGGTAGTGGACCAGCCCACGGGCGAGGGCCGCTCGGTGCTGTTCGCGGCCGAACCGAACTTCCGCGCCTTCACCGACGGCACGGCGAAACTGCTGTACAACGCGATCCTGGGCCCGGACCCGGATCGGGCAGCGGCACCGCGGGCGGCGGCGACGGCCGAGGCGGCGCGGCGGGCGGCGGCCCTCCCGTCGCACGAGTCGCCGATCCGGGTGTCGGTGCGGTCGGCCGACGCGGCCGGGGCGGCGTCGGTGCTGCGGTCGGTCGGCGCGACCTGGGAGGAGAACCGCGGCGGCGGCGTCGTCCACTACGTGGTCGACAACCCGCGCGGCCTTCCGACGGACCACCACCCGTTCGCGGGCAGGCTGCCGTCGCTGATCGCCGAGGCGGGGATCGACCCGGTCGCCGTCACCCTGCCCTGACCGTCTCTTAGGCCCGTGCGGCGTGCCGGACAACGGCGTCCGGCACGCCGTGCCATTCCCCGCCGCCCGGCCGGGGGCTACTTGCGCACGAGCCAGGCCACGGCCGTCATCGTGCCGGGCGGTACTTCGGTGAAGCCGCCGTCGCGGACCGCGACCGCCGACCGCTTCACGCAGTCGCGCCAGGGGACGTCCCTGACCAGGTGAACCGCCGCCCCTGCCTGCACCCACTCGGCCACGTGCTTGCGGCGGCCCTTGCGCAGCAGGAGCTGGGCCGCGTGCCCGCACTGGGCGGCGGCCTTGCCGGTGGTGATGGTCACCTCCGGGTTGAGGGCGATCGCAGCGTACGGGGGCGCGGGCGGCGGCGCGGGCTCGTCCGCGGCGGCCAGGTCGAGCCCGGCGACCTGGAGCTTCGCCAGCTCCGGCGGGACGTCCGGCACCGGGCCGGGCGGGAACGCCCGCACCTGCGCGCCCGCGTGCTCGACCGTCACGCCGGGCAGCGCCGCCGCCTCCGGCCAGCGGACGCCGCGGGCCCGCCGCGTCACCTTGCGGATGCGCCGCGACTCCCACTCGCGGACCGCGTCGTGCCACTCGCCGCCGGGCTGCGCCGCCCGCGGGTCGGTGAGCAGCCTGACGACCGCGGCGGCCGCCGCCTCGCAGACCGCGCCGTGCTCGGGCGGGGCGGCCTTCTCCGCGCGCACGACCAGCTGCATCGCCCAGGGCGGGTCGTCGAGCGGGTCGGCGAAAGGCGCATGGTCGGGTCGCACGTGTGGAGTATTCCAAACCCGATCCGGCTTTCCCGAGGCGGATGTGGGTACTGCAACTCTTACCGTCCCCCGGACGTCCTCCCCTGTACGGGCTGGACGGTCCCCGCCGGAGGGCGGGGGGACACGGCGGAGAGGTCGGGTCGGAGGTCGCCGGTGACCAGTGGCGCGTGGAACGATTCCATACCGGGGATCGGCACTTTCTTCGTCGGCATCGACGTGGCACCCGGCCGGTACCGGTGCGACGACGGCAAGGGCGGCTGGTGGGTCCGCTTCACCGGCCCCGGCGGGGGCGACCCCGTGGGGTCGTGGCCGCTGCCGCCGGGCCCCACCGAGGTCGAGATCGCGCAGACCGACTTCGCGTTCGAGACGCACGTGTCCACCTACTGGCGGCGGATCGCGCCGCCCCGCTCCCCCGCGGACGGCTCGCCCGCCGAGCCGCGCCCCGTCGCCGACCCCGCCCTGCGCGCCGAGCTCGACACGATCGTCGCGCGCCGCCGCCCGCTGGTGTGGCTGGCGCCGCTGACGGTGCTCGGCCTCGGCCTGCTCGGCTCGCCGCTGCTCGGCTCGCTGTGGCTGATCGGCCTCAGCATGCTCGCGGTGCTGGTCGCGCTCGGCACCCCCTCGGTCTCCCTCGACCTGCGGCGCGCCCGCGAGCTGGAACGGCGCCGCGACCGCTACCTCACCCCGCAGGACTTCGACGACGAGGGCCGCGCGATGCTCGGGCGCGTCCAGGCCGCGATCGACGCCGTCCGCGACTCCGAGGTCAACCGGGAGGGGCTGCTGGACACCGTCGACAACGCCGTCACGCTCCCGCGGCAGGAGTGGGAGATCGCGCAGGTGCTGGCGCGGCAGTCGAAGCTGCGCACCGAGCAGGCGGAGCTCGCGGGCGGCGGCACGCCGCTCCCCGAGGTCGAGGCCGCGCTCGCCCCGCTGCGCGAGAAGCTCGCCGTCTCCGTCGACGCGGTGACGCGCCGGGTGGAGGCCCTCGAACGCTACGCGGAGCGGACCCGGTCGGCGGACGAGGTGCTGCGCGCCCAGCGGCACCTGGAGTCCATCGCGGAGAAGGCCCGCCAGTACGACGAGCTGATCGCCGACACCGTCCGCGACGATCTGGCGCTGCCCGCGATCGAGCGGCTGACCGAGCAGAGCGAGGAGCTCGTCCGGACGCTGCGCGAGCGCCTGGCGCAGGCGGCCGAGGCCGGCGGGGAACTCCCGCCCCCGTCCAAGTAGCGAGTCAGAACAGCCCGTCCAGGTGGTGGCGCAGGATTCTCATCGCCGATCCGGGGCTCCGGCGCCCCACCAGCACGCTCGTCCCGAGCCCGTGCGCGAGCGCGAGCAGCCGCGCCGCCTCGGTCTCCGGATCCCCCACCCCCGCGCCGGCGAGGACTCCGGTGATCTGCCGCTCCAGCCGGTCGGGGCCCTCCACGAACGGCTGGGCCGCCATCGCAGGATCGGTCAGGGCCAGGACGGCATAGGACGTCCACACCTGGTGGAACACGCGGCTCCCGGGATCGGTGGGCAGCGCCTCGGCGACCAGCGCCTCGACCACCTCCCGCGGCGACGGGTCCCGCAGCCCCGCCAGCCGCGCCGCCCACCGCTCGTGGCTCTGCCGTTCGAGCCGCTCCAGCGCCGCGTTCATCAGCTGCGCCTTGCTCTCGAAGTAGTACTGGACGAGGCGCAGCGACACCCCGGCCTCCGCGGCCACCGCCCGCATGGTGACCGCGTGCAGCCCCTCCCGCCCGGCCACCCGGACGAGCCCGTCGATGATCTGCGCGCGCCGCGCGTCGTGGTCGGCGGTCCTCGGCACGGCCCGCTCCCTCCCGCTGTGTGATACACACGTATCATATTGATACAGCCGTATCACAAGGGAGGCCGGATGACACCGCGCCACCGGCTGGTGCTCGCCCTGGCCTGCACTGCGCAGTTCATGGTCGTCCTGGACGTCTCCGTGGTGAACGTCGCCCTGCCATCCATCCAGGCGGATCTCGGCATGGCCCCGGCCGACCTGCAGTGGATCGTGAACGCCTACGCGCTGACGTTCGGCGGCCTCCTCCTGCTCGGCGGCCGCCTCGCGGACCTCTGCGGCCTCCGCCGCACCGTCGTCGCCGGCCTGGCCCTCTTCACCACCGCGAGCCTGGCGGGCGGGCTCGCGGAGGACCCGTGGACCCTCATCACGGCCCGCGCCCTCCAGGGCCTGGGCGCCGCCGTCCTGGCCCCCGCCACCCTGACCGTCCTCACCACCACGTTCGACGAAGACCTGCGTCCCCGCGTCCTCGCCGCCTGGACGTCCGTGGGCCTGGCCGGCGGGACCGCCGGCAACCTCATCGGCGGCATCCTCACCGACGCCCTGTCATGGCGCTGGATCCTGCTCATCAACGTCCCGATCGGCCTCCTGGCCCTCGTCCCGGCCCGCCTCCTGACGAACACCGGGCACCCAGGCCGGCGCCTGGACGTGCCCGGAGCCGTCCTGGCGACCGCCGGAGTCGCGTCGCTCACCTACGGCATCACCCGCGGCTGGAACGTCCCGGCCCTCGCCTTCGGCACCGCCGCCCTGGCGGCCTTCACCGTCCTGCAATCCCGGGCGCGGACGCCCCTCCTCCCCCTACGACTCCTCCACATCCGCACGGTGGCCATCGGAAACGTGACGATGCTGCTCGCGGGAGCCTGTCTCAACCCCATGTGGTTTTTCCTGACCCTGTCCATGCAGAACGTGCTGCACTACAGCCCCCTGCAGACGGGACTCGCCTTCCTCCCGCACACGCTCCTGACCATGGCCGTCGCCCTGCACGTCACACCACGCCTGATGGAACGAGCCGACGGCCGCACCCTGATCACCGCCGGCGCCCTGCTCGCCGCCGCGGGCTTCCTTTGGCAGAGCACCCTCGCCCCCGGCGACGGCTACCTCACGGGCATCCTCGGCCCGGCGATCCTGATCTCCGCGGGCGCCGGCCTCCTCAACACCCCGCTCACCGACGCCGTCACCACGGGCGTCCCCGCCGCCGACGCCGGCGCGGCCGCCGGCCTGATGAACACCACCAAGCAGACCGGCGCCGCCCTCGGCCTAGCGACCCTGGCCACCCTGACGACCACATACGGCCAAGCCTTCCTCGCGATCGCCGCCCTCCTCGTCGCCGCGGCCGTGACCGCCCTCGCCCTCCCCGCCCGCCACCGCTCGTCGCCGACACCGGCGGGCGGGGGTGTCAGGTGATGAGAAGTGCGAATTCGGGATGGACGGCAGCCCGGGGGTGCGGCCCTCGTCGGCGAGGTCGTGGACGAGGGCGACCATGGCGTCGTCCGCCTCGGTCCAGGACTCCAGGTCGGCCAGCAAGCGCTTGCTGCAGCGGCGTACCCTTGGAGCGGCGGCGAGCAAGCGGTTGGGTGACACGGCATAATGAGAGGGTGACGACCACGAGCGCCGACTCCGGACGATCCCGAGCCCGCGCCGGCGGCGCCCGCCGCCGCGGCAAGGGCTCCACCGCGCTGGCGTCGGAACGGCGCGAGCACCTGGTCAGGCTGGCCGCGGAACTGTTCGCCGAGAAGGGCTACCAGGCCACCACGGTGCGCAACATCGCCGACGAGGCCGGCATCCTCTCGGGCAGCCTCTACCACCACTTCGACTCCAAGGAGTCGATCGTGGACGAGATCCTCGCCGGCTTCTTCAACGAGATCACGGTGTCGTACCAGGCGGTGCTCGACCGGGGCGAGAGCCCCCGCGACACCATCGCCGGGCTCGTCCGCGTCGCGTTCGGGAGCCTGGAGCCGCACCGGGCCGCGATCACGGTGATGCAGAACGACTGGAACTACCTCAAGGGAATGGACCGCTTCTCCTACCTCAACAAGTCCGAGGACGAGGTCGAGAAGATGTGGGTCGACACCCTGAGCGCCGGGCAGAAGGACGGGCTGTTCCGCGACGACCTCGACCCGAAACTCACCTACCGGATGATCCGCGACACCATCTGGGTGGCGGTCCGCTGGTTCAAGCCGGGGGGCAGGCTCGACGCGCAGGGCCTCGCCGACCACTACCTCAAGGTGATGTTCGACGGCATCAACCTCCACTAGCCGGCCGGCGCCGCCCGGCCGTGCATGGTGACGGCACTCGCTTCGCAAAGATCGGCCCCGCCCCGGCGGGCCTCCGCGGCTGAGAGACGCTCTCCTTTACGGACATGCCGGGGCGATTCGGTTCGGCGTATACATCCGTTCGGGCACAACCGGCGCGGAATCCCACTGTGCGCGGGCACGGCCCCCCATAGTGTGCTTAGTCACGAATTGCCGAGTAGGGGTGACGCTTTGGCCCGTGGGGACGCTGTTACCGAAGAGGATCACGGGGGGAGGGTGACGTGACGGCTCAAGGGGGCGCCGGCCGCGACGAGCCCACACCGGAGGCGTTCCGCGCCGCCACGGCGCGCGGCCTTCAGGAGCAGTTCCCAGGGGTGCGCGTGTGGTTCGGGGAAGCGACCGGATCATGGTGGGCGCTGGTGCCGCTGCGCGGGGGGCCGCGGCTGGTGGAGGCACCGTCGCCGCAGCAGCTCCGCGACGAGATCATGCGTTCGCGCAGCCTGGGCTGACCGGTCGGCCGCCCACCGGGAACGGGGCGCGATCCGTCCCCGGAGGGCGTCCCAGCGACGCTAACTGAAACACGTTCTAGGCACAAGCGCTTGCTCGGTTATGTCTTCCTACCGGAGCCCGCCGCTCACACCTCGTACTGGATCGACGCCCGCTCCGCGACGATCGGCGTGATGTACTCCTCCACCACCGCGCGATGGGCCGGATGGTCGCGGTAGGCGAGGTAGGCGTCGCGGCCGGCGAAGTCCGCGACCACGGCGAAGTCGTACGCGCCGGGATTGACGCCGGCGTCCGCGCCGACGCTGTACTCCCGGATACCCTCGATGACCCCGGGCAGCTCCCCCAGCCTGGCCGCCACCTCTTCCTGCTGGCCGGTCGTCGTCCCCTCGGCCCATCTGAACAGCACCACGTGCCGGAAACCACTCATGACGGCACGCTATCGCCGCGGGCCTCAGATCCCGCCGACCGCCGCCGCGGTGATCGCGCCGAGTTCCCAGCACGCCTCCAGGTCGGCCTTGCCGGGCTCGCCGGTGACGACCACCGGCGGCTGGACGGCCTTCCACTTCAGCCCGGTGGTGATCGAGTCGAGCGCGCGCAGGGCTCCGGTGGCGTCGTTGTTGCCGTGCAGGAACGCCCCGAACGGGCGCCGGACGGTCTCCTCCAGGCACGGGTAATAGATCTGGTCGAAGAAGTGCTTGAGGGCGCCGGACAGGTAGCCGAGGTTCACCGGCGTGCCGAGAAGGCAGCCGTCCGCCTCCAGGACGTCCACGGCGGAGGCCGTCAGCGCCGGCCGCGACACCACCTCCACCCCCTCGACCTCGTCAGTGGACGCCCCGGCGCGCACCGCCTCGAACATCGCCTGGACGGACGGCGACGGGGTGTGGTGGACGATCAGCAGCCTCTTCATCACCACGAGCCTAACCGCCCCCGCACCGGGCGGCTGGTAACCCATGGTGAGCACTTGCAGCGGACGGTGACATTGAAGCGCCGATGCCGGGTAGGGCCCCACGAAGGATCTTGACCGGGGACGGTGGGGCAGGTGTTCTTCGTGCGAACGGACGAGGCGGCACGGACGGCGGCGTCCGGCGGGCCGGACCGGCCGGTCTGGCCGCTCGCACTCGCCGCCCTGCTCGCCGCCACCCTGGTCGCGATGCCCGCGGCCGCGCAGGCTCCCACCTGGCTCGGCGGCTCCGATCACCTCGTCACGGGCGGCGCGCCACTCGCCCCCGTCCACGCCACGGCCCTAGGCCTGGGGCTCGCGCTGGTCGCGCGCGGCATTCTGCTGCGGCGCCGCGCCGCCTGGTGCGCGCTCGTCCTGCTGGCCGCCCTCGGCCTGCTGTCGGCCCTCACCGGCGGGGAGCCGTGGCGGGTTCCGCTGCTCGCGGCCGTGCTCGGCGGGCTGTGGCTGGAGCGCGGCCGGTTCCCGGTCCCCGTGCACCCCGAGCGCGTCCGCGCGGCCGGGAGAATCGGGGCGCTCCTGGCCGTCGCCGCGGTCGCCGGCTCGCTGCTGTCCGGCGGTGTGCCCGCCGGGTCGGCCGGCCAGGTCGCGGGCGCGGCCGGGCTCCTCGTCCTGCTCGGCATCCTTTTGGCACCCGTTCCGGCTCCGCCGCCCGCCGGGGAGGCGGAGCGCCGCCGCGTGGCGGGCCTCGTCGCCCATCCCGGCTCGGACACCCTCGCCCCGTTCGCGCTCCGGCGCGACAAGGCGTACGTGTTCAGCCCGGACGGGCGCGCCGCGGTCGGCTACCGGGTCCTGTTCGGCACCGCGGTGGCGGGCGGCGACCCCGTCGGCGACCCGGCCGCCCACGCGGACGCGATCGGGGCCTTCCTCGCCCGCTGCCGGGCCGCGGGCTGGCGGCCCGCCGTCCTCGGGGCGAGCGGCGGGCTCCTCCCCGCCTGGGGACTGGCCCGCTCGATCGGCTACGGCGACGAGGTGGTGATCCGGCCCGGCGGGTTCGGCATGTCGGGCCGCCGCATGCGCAACGTCCGGCAGGCGGTCCAGCGCACCGTGAACGCCGGCGTGACCACCCGGATCGTCCCGGAACGGGACCTCGACGACCGCCTGCGCGAACGGCTCCTGGACGTCGCGGCCCGCTCGCTCGGCGGCGCGGCCGAGCGCGGCTTCGCCATGAACCTCGACGAGCTCCTCACCGGGCACCACCCGGGGGCGATCATCACGATCGCCTACGACGAGAACAAGGAGCCGATCGGCTTCCAGCGGTACGTCACCGCCGGGGAGGGCGTCAGCCTGGACGCGATGCGCCGCGTCCCGGGCGGGCCGAACGGCGTCAACGAGCGCCTCATCACCGAGATGATCGAGTACGCCGCCGAGCGGGGCCACGGCGTCGTCTCGCTGAACTTCGTCCCGTTCCGCGCACTGCTGGACACCCGGGAGCGCACCCTCCCGCAGAGGGTCGCCTACCGTGCGCTGCACTTGCTCGACCCGTGGATCGCGGCCGAGTCCCTCTTCCTCTTCAACCGGAAGTTCGGCCCGTCCTACAAGCCGCGGTATGTCGCCTTCCGCTCCTGGCTGGACGTCGTCCGGCTCGCCGCCGCCCTCTGCACGCTGGAGTTCGGCCGGATCCGCCCCGTCCAGCGGTCCGCCGTCCCGGTGACCGGACCCGCCCGCGACCCCGGCCGCTCTTGACCTGGCCCGGCGGGACTTCCTAGAACGTGATTCGATGGAGGTCCCCGTCGAGAGGAAGCGCGCATGAGCACGGTGCAGGGGCACTGCGACCCGGCGTTCGCCCGTGTCCGCGAGGTGTTCGAGGAGAACTTCGCCGAGGGGCGCGAGCTGGGCGCCGCCGTCGCCGTCCACGCGGACGGCCGCGAGGTCGTGAACCTGTGGGGCGGCGTCGCCGACCGCCGCACCGGGCGCGAGTGGCTGCCGGACACGCCCTGCTTCGCGTTCTCCTGCACCAAGGCGGTGACGGCCGCCGCGGCGCTGCTGCTCGCCGAGCGCGGCCGGTACGAGCCGGACGGCCCGGTGACGGACTGGTGGCCGGAGTTCGGCGCCGCCGGCAAGGAGGGCACGACCGCCGAGCACCTGCTGAGCCACCAGGCCGGCCTGCCCGCGTTCGCCCGCCCGGTGCCGGCGGAGGATGCGGCCGACCCCGCGGCCCTCGCCGCCGAGCTGGCCGCGCAGGAGCCGGAGTGGACGCCCGGCGAGGCGCACGGCTACCACGCGCTGACCTACGGCTGGCTCGCCGGTGAGATCGTCCGGCGGCACTCGGGCAAGACGGTCGGGGCGTTCGTCGAGGACGAGTTCACCGCCGGGCTCGACCTGTGGATCGGCGCCCCCGACGACGTGATCGAGCGCGCCGCGAAGCTGTCGGCGGGCCGGCGGGTCCAGGGCGGCGGCCCCGCCCGCACGGAACGGGACGGCGGCGACCCGCCCAGGGCGATGGCCAGCGACCTCCTCAACCGCCTGGCCACCGCGTACATGGACCCGCAGAGCACCATGAACCGGTCGACCGGCAACCCGCATCCGGGCAAGGGCGGCTACAACAACCCGGTCGTGCTGCGCGCGGGCTGGCCGTCCGCCGGGATGCTCACCACCGCGCCCGCCCTCGCCGCCTTCTACCGCGACCTCGTGGCGGGCCGGATCGTCCGTCCGGAGACCCTGCGGGAGGCGATCCGCCCGCGGGTCGCCGGACCCGACCGGACGATGCTCATCGACAGCTCGTTCGGCCTCGGCTTCATGCGTCCCGCGCAGACGTTCTTCACCCCGAAGGCCGGCCGGGACTCGGCGTTCGGGCACAGCGGCGCGGGCGGCTCCATCGGGCTCGGCGACCCCGACGCCGGGCTCGCGTTCGCGTACCTGCCGAACATGATGAGCGACATGGCGGCCGGCGACCTGCGCGCCTACCGGCTGCTGGACGCCGCGTACGCGGCACTGTCGTGAGCGGCACTGTCGTGAGCGCGCGGTAGCGTGCCGCCCCATGGAGGTACGCGACCTGCACGCCTGGCCGGCCACGCCGCGTGAGGCCGAGGCCGTCCAGGACCGGCTGCGCCCGATGCTCGAACTGGGCGGACCGGGCCCGGTGAGCCCGCGGACCGTCGCGGGCCTGGACGTCGCGTACGCGGGCGACGGGGGCGGCACCGGGACGCGCCTGGCCGCCGCGGTGACCGTCCTGGACGGCACGAGCCTGGAGGTGGTCGAGGAGTCGGTCGTCCTCGGCACGGCCGCGTTCCCCTACGTGCCCGGCCTGTTCGCGTTCCGCGAGCTGCCCGCGCTCCTGGACGCCCTGCGCGGGCTGAAGACCGTGCCGGAGCTGCTCGTCTGCGACGGCTTCGGGGTCGCGCACCCGCGCCGGTTCGGGCTGGCGTGCCACCTGGGCGTCCTCACGGGGCTGCCCTCGATCGGCGTCGGCAAGACGTCCTTCGTCGGCGGGCACGAGGAGCCGGGGCCGCGGCGCGGCGACGCGAGCCCCCTGCTGGACGGCGGCGAGGTCGTGGGGCGGGTGCTGCGGACGCGCGACGGCGTCAAACCGGTGTACGTCTCGGTCGGGCACCGCACCGACCTCGACACGGCGTGCCGCAACGTCCTCGGCCTCACGCCCGCGCACCGTCTGCCGGAGACCACCCGCCGGGCCGACCGGCTGGCGCGCGACGCCCTCGCCGGGTAGCGCCCGGTACCGGAAGATGGCAGTCTCATGAACCAGAGGCGGAGACACCCCAGGTCATCCGCGACACCGCTGGACGGTGCCCATGGACACCCGGCCGATGCGGGCCGACGCCCGCCGCAACTACGAGCGACTGGTCGCGACCGCCCGCACGGCCTTCATGGAGCACGGCACGGACGCCTCCCTCGACGACATCGCCAAGCGCGCGGGCGTCGGCTCCGGCACGCTGTACCGCCACTTCCCCACCCGCGACACCCTGCTGCACGCCGTCCTGCACGACCGGATCGAGGGGCTGCTCGCGCACGCCGACGAGCTGCTGTCCGAACCGGCCCAGGACCCGGGCGGCGAGGCGCGCGGCGCGGACGCCGCGCTGGGCCGCTGGCTGCGCACCTACCTCGCGGGCGCGATGACCCCGCGCGGCACCTCCACGGTGATCATCCAGGCCATGTCGGCGGAGTGGGCGGGCACCGGGCTGGGCGCCGCGGCGGCCGCGATCCGCGACGCCCTCGGGCTGCTGCTGGAGCGGGCGCAGCGGGCGGGCTCGATCCGCGCGGAGATCGACCCCGGCGACCTGCTGCGGCTCGCCAACGCGATCGGCGTCGCGTCGGAGCGCACCCCCGATCCGGCCGCGTACGCGGACCGGATGCTCGCGCTGCTCTTCGACGGCCTGCGGACGCCCTGACCCCCGCTTGTTGCCTTGACCAAGCGTTCGCTAGGTTTGCGGAGGACGGTCACGCGGCGACGAGGAGCGTTGATGGGGCAGCTTGACGGCAAGGTGGCGCTGATCACCGGCGGTGCGCGCGGGATGGGCAAGTCCCATGTCCGCCGCTTCCTGGACGAGGGCGCCAAGGTCGTGTTCGGCGACGTCCTGGAGGAGGAGGGCACGAAGCTGGCGGCCGAACTCGGGGACGGCGCGCGGTTCGTCCGGATGGACGTGACCAGCGAAGAGGACTGGAAGACCGCGGTCGGCACCGCGACCGAGACCTTCGGCGCGCTGCACGTCCTGGTCAACAACGCCGGCATCATCAGGCACAAGACGATCGAGGACATGAGCCTCGACGAGTTCCGCCGCGTCCTGGACGTCAACCTGATCGGCCAGTGGCTCGGCGTGAAGTCCGTGACCGCCGCGATGCGCGAGGCGGGCGGCGGCTCGATCATCAACGTCTCGTCCACCGAGGGCTTCATCGGGGCCAACGGGCTGGCCGCCTACAGCGCCAGCAAGTTCGGCGTCCGAGGCCTGACCAAGGCGGCCGCCCGGGAGCTCGGCCGGTACGAGATCCGCGTGAACTCCATCCACCCGGGCGGTGTCCTGACCCCGCTCTCCCTCCAGGACGACGTCGTCTCCGCCACCGCCGACAGCGCCGACGCCTTCCTGAAGGCGCTGCCCCTCGGCCGCATGGGCAAGTCCAAGGAGGTGTCCGGCCTTGTGGTCTACCTCGCCTCGGACGACTCCTCCTACTGCACGGGCAGCGAGGTCCTCGTCGACGGCGGCATGCTCACCGGCGCCGGGTACTGAGCCCGCCGGCACCGGACACGACACGGAACACGACGGGCCGCCGGCGCCGGTCGGACCCCCGCACCGGCGACCCGTCGCGCGGCTACGGACGCCGCTCGACCCATCCCTCGACGGCCTCCAACTGCGCGGCGAGCGAGATCAGCGTCCCCTCGTCGGAGTCGTGCCCGAGGAGCTGCGCCCCGACGGGCAGCCCGGCCTTCGTGAAACCCGCGGGCACGTTCACGCCGGGCCAGCCGAGGACGTTCCACGTCCAGGCGTAGGGGCAGGCCGCGGCCACCCCGGACTGCGTCTTCTGGTACCCGGCCCCGTCGTACGCCCCCACCCGCAGCGGCGGCTGCGCCGTGGTCGGGGTCAGCACCACGTCGGCCACCTGGAAGATGCGGCCGACCTTCCTGCGCAGGTGCGGGTCCATCCGCTTGGCCAGCGGAAGCAGCCGCTTTCCGAGCACCCTTCCGATCTGCGCCTCGACCTCCGTCCGCCGCTCGGGCCGCGGGTCCGGCATCGCGTCGAGCATGTCGGCGACCGCGGACGTCCCGCGCGGGATGAGCCCGAGCCCCACGAGCCCGTAGTCGGGGTCGGCGGGGAAGACCTTGTGGCCGAGGGCCGTGAGCCGCCGCGCGAGCCGTTCGACGGCCCCGCGGATCTCCGGGTCGAGTCTTCCGCTCACCCCGAAGGCCGTCCGGAAGGAGACGGCGATGCGCAGCCGCCCGGGGTCCCGCTTGGCGAACTCCGCGAAAGGCGTGACCGGCGGGTCGATCTGATACACGTCTTCGGGATGGCTGCCGGTCAACACGTCCAGTAGCAGAGCGGCATCCCCGACACTTCTGGCCAGAGGCCCCCAGACGGTAATTCCATTGAACGGATCGGTATTCGGATATCCGGAAACACGCCCGCGCTGAGGTTTGATGCCCACCAATCCGGTCCAGGCCGCCGGAATGCGGATCGACCCGGCCCCGTCGGAGCCGACCGCCCCGGCGACCATTCCCGCCGCCACCGCCGCGGCCGAGCCGCCTGAAGACCCGCCCGGCGTGTACTCGGGGTTCCACGGATTGCGCGCCGTCCCGAACTCGGGCGACTCGCTGAAGGGCCACAGCCCGAGCTCGCAGGTCGTGGTCTTGCCCACGACGATCGCCCCGGCGGCCCGCAGCCTGCGCACGACCTCGGCGTCCCGCGCCGCGGGGCGGTGGTTCCCGGACACCGCGAACGGCGTCGTCTCCCCCGCCACGTCCGTGTCGTCCTTGACCGCTACGGGGACGCCCAGCAGCGGCAGCCGCTCCCCGTCCGCCAGCCGCTTGTCGGCCTCCTGCGCCTCCTGCGCCGCCGCGTCCCAACGCACGACGCGGAACGCTCCGAGCGACTCCTGCCGGCGGATGCTCTCCAGGGTGTCCTCGACGAGCTCGCGCGCGGACACCTCCCCCTTCGCCAGCGCCTCCGCCTGCCCGGCCAGCCCGCCCAGCACCACGCCGCCTCCCAGGGGTATCGTTCGTTCGAACGAACGATACAGAAAGAGTCGATCTTAGGGAAGACTGTGCAGCGATGAGCGCCCGCGACCGGATCCTCCAGGCCACCCTCCGCCTCATCGGCGAGGAGGGCATCGGCGCCGTGACCAACCGGGCCGTCGCGCGCGCGGCCGGCGTCTCCCTCGGCTCCCTCACCTACCACTTCCCCAGCCAGGACGACCTGCTCCGCGAGGCCCTGCAGACGTTCGTGGACGAGGAGATCTCCCGCATCACCGCCTACGTCACCGCCCTCGCCGACTCGGGCATGGCCCCCGTCGAGGCGGCCGACGCGGTCGAGAAGGCCGTCGTCGACTTCGCGTACGGCCCCGAGCAGATCGCCAACCTCGAACTCCACCTGCACGCCGCCCGCGACCCGGTCCTCCGCGAGACCTCGGCCCGCTCGGTCGACGCCTACGACCGCCTGGCCGGCGCCGTCCTCGCCGCCCTCGGCATCCCGGACGCCGAACGCCACGCCCCGACGATCGTCGCCATGCTCTACGGCCTCGCCGTCCGCCGCCTCGCCACCGGCGACACCACCGGCACCGGCACCTCCGACGCCTTCCGCCTGCTCCTCCTGGGCGCACTCCCCCGGACCTGAAAAAGGCTTCTGGCCCGCACGGCCCCAGAGCGGGGTTACAAGGCCGTGCAGGCCAGAAGTCTGTCTCAATCAGGAACCTCAGTCGGAACCTCAGCCGACGTTCGCTCTGCTCTCCGCCTGTGCACCTCCGCCGTGTCTTCAAATCTGACACCCGCAACGCTATGGCCCCCCACCCCCCAGCAGAACGCCCTTAAGCCTCACTTAGGGAACCCCTGAGCAAGGCTTATTCGGGGGTGGGGGGCCATAGCGTTGCGGGTGTCAGATTTGAAGACACGGCGGAGGTGCACAGGCGGAGAGC
>NZ_SMKM01000095.1 GCF_004348665.1 Actinomadura sp. GC306
GCCCCCACCCACGCCTCCCGGGCCGCGGCGGAGCGCGAGACCGCGAAGGAGGTCCGATGACGAAGCTCGCGGTGATCTCCGCCGGCCTCGGGCAGCCGTCCTCGACGCGCATGCTCGCCGACCGGCTCGCGGCCGCCACCGCGGAGGCCCTCCGCCGGGACCTCGAGCAGGACGTCGCGGTCGAGACGATCGAGTTGCGCGACCACGCGCACGCGATGGTCGACGCGACCCTCACGCACTTCCCGGCCGGGGAGTTCCGCACCGCCGTGGAGGCGGTGACCGGGGCGGACGGCCTCATCGCCGTGACGCCCGTCTTCAACGCCTCCTACAGCGGCCTGTTCAAGACGTTCTTCGACGTCCTGGAGCGCGAGTCCCTGGACGGCAAGCCGGTGCTGCTCGGCGCGACCGGCGGCACCGAGCGGCACTCGCTCGCCATCGACTACGCGATGCGCCCGCTGTTCGCCTACCTGCGCGCCGCCGTCGTCCCGACCGCCGTGTACGCGGCGTCCGAGGACTGGGGCGGCGCGGACGGCGCCGTCGAGGGCCTGGCCGAGCGGATCGGCCGCGCCGGCGCCGAACTGGCCGCGCTGGTCGGTGAGCGGCCCGCTCCGCCGAAGCCCGACCCGTACGAGAACCCCGTCTCCTTCGCCGACCTCCTGTCCGCGAACAGCCGATAGCTTATTAAGGTTCGACTTATATAAGCGAAGACTGTAGGTTGGTGCCGTGCACGCATTCGATGTGCTGGGTGATCCGGTACGGCGCCGGATCCTGGAACTGCTCGCCGACGGCGAGCGGTCCTCCGGTGAGGTGACGGCCGTCATCCGGGAGGAGTTCGGGATCTCGCAGCCCGCGGTGTCGCAGCATCTCAAGGTGCTCCGGGAGACCGGGTTCGCGGTTGTGCGCGCGGAGGGGACGCGGCGCCTGTACGCCGTCGACTCCGCGCCGCTGGAGGAGGTCGACGCGTGGCTCGACCGCTTCCGCCGGTTCTGGACCCCGCATCTGGACGCCCTGGCGACCGAGATCGCCAGGGGCAAGCGCGCACGCCGCCAGGACCGGCAATGACAGGAGCGAACCATGGTCGAAGTGACGGGGCAGATCAACGCGGTGCGGCGCCGGGTCGGTGAGCGCGTGCTGGAGGCCGGCACCGCGCGGACCAGCACGGTCAGCCAGGTCTACGACACCGACGTCGAGGACCTGTGGGACGCGGTGACCACCGCCGAGCGCATCGGGCGCTGGTTCCTGCCCGTCTCCGGCGACCTCCGGCTCGGGGGCCGCTACGAGCTGGCGGGCAACGCGAGCGGGACGATCGAGCGCTGCGACCCGCCCAAGGGCTTCTCCGCCACCTGGGAGTACGGCGGCATGACCAGCTGGATCGAGGTCCGGCTCTCCCCGGCGGAGGACGGCCGGGCGCGCCTCGAACTGGAGCACATCGCGCACGTCGACGACGACATGTGGGGACAGTTCGGTCCCGCCGCAGTGGGCATCGGCTGGGACCAGGGGCTCCTGGGCCTCGCCCTGCACCTGTCGTCCGAGGGCGCACCGGGGCCGGAGGCCGGCCAGGAGTGGGCCATGTCGGACGAGGGCAAGGAGTTCACGCGGCAGAGCGGCGAGGCGTGGTGCCGGGCCCACGTGGAGTCCGGCGCCGACGAGTCCGTCGCCCGTGCCTGCGCCGACCGCACCGTCGCCGCCTACACCGGGAGCGCGGAATGACCGCCGGGGGCTGACGCGTTCGCGTCCGGTTCCGCGGGCGCGGGCTGGGCAGGAATGACCAGGTGGACGTCCGGGTGGGCGTCCGCGTCGAGGGGATCGTGCAGGGCGTCGGATTCCGCCCTTTCGTGCACGGGCTGGCCACCGGCCTCGGGCTCTCCGGCCTGGTCGGCAACGACGCGGGCGGCGTGTTCATCGAGGTCGAGGGGGCGCCCGACAGCGTCGGGCGGTTCCTGGACGCCCTGCGCACGCACCCGCCCCGGCTCGCCGCCGTCGACCGCGTCACCACCCGCGACCTGGACCCGCGCGGCGACGACGGCTTCACGATCGTGGACAGCGTCGCCGCGGCCCCGGCGGAGGGCCGCGCGGCGGTGTCCTGGGACGCCGCGACCTGCGAGGACTGCCTCCGCGAACTGCGTGACCCGGCCGACCGGCGGTACCGCTACCCGTTCCTCAACTGCACCGCCTGCGGGCCGCGCTACACGATCGTGACGGACGTCCCCTACGACCGCCCGAACACGACCATGGCCGGGTTCGCGATGTGCGGCCCGTGCGCCGCCGAGTACGCGGACCCCGCCGACCGGCGGTTCCACGCCCAGCCGGTGTGCTGCCCGGCCTGCGGCCCGTCCCTGACCCTCCTGCCGCACTCGCCGCCGCCGGACGACCCGGTCGCCGCCGCCCGCGCCCTGCTCGAGGACGGCGCCGTCCTCGCCGTCAAGGGCCTGGGCGGCTACCACCTGGCGGTGCGGGCGGCGGACGAGGCCGCGGTCGCCGCGCTGCGCGCCCGCAAGCACCGCGAGGAGAAGCCCTTCGCCGTCATGGTCCCGGACATGGCGGCGGCCCGCGCGCTCTGCGTCGTCGACGACGCAGAGGAGGCGCTGCTCACCGGCCCCCGGCGGCCGATCGTCCTGGCCCGCCGCCGCCCCGGCGCCCCCCTCGCCGAGGCGGTCGCACCGGGCAACGCGACGCTCGGCCTCATGCTGCCCTACACCCCGCTCCACCACCTCCTGGTCACCGAGCCGCTGGTCATGACCAGCGGTAACGCCTCCGACGAGCCGATCGCCCACCGCGACGACGACGCCCTGAAGCAACTCGACGGCATCGCCGACGCCTTCCTCGTCCACGACCGCCCGATCCACACCCGGGCGGACGACTCGGTCGTCCGGGTCTTCCGCGGCCGCCCGCTCCCGGTGCGGCGATCCCGTGGATACGCGCCCGAGCCCGTCCCGATCCCGGACGGGCCGCCCGTCCTGGCGTGCGGAGCCGAGCTGAAGAACACCTTCTGCCTGGCCGGCGGCGGCCGGGCGTTCGTCTCCCCCCACATCGGCGACCTGGAGAACTACGAGACCCTCCGCGCCTACGAGGAGGGGATCGCCCATTTCCGGCGCCTGTTCGCCATCACCCCCGAACTCCTCGCCTACGACCCGCATCCGGAGTACCTGTCGACCAAGTACGCGCTCGACCAGGACCTCCCGGCCGTCGCCGTCCAGCACCACCACGCGCACATCGCGTCCTGCCTCGCCGACAACGGCGTGTCCGGCCCGGTCATCGGCGTCGCCTTCGACGGCACGGGCTTCGGGACGGACGGCACCCTCTGGGGCGGCGAGTTCCTCGTCGCCGGCCTGCGCGGCTTTGAGCGCGCCGGGCATCTGGAGCCGGTGCCGATGCCGGGCGGCGCGGCGGCGATCCGGGAACCGTGGCGGATGGCGGCCGCGTACGGCGTCCCGGACGACCTGCCGGTGGCCCGCCGGCCCGAGTGGGACACGGTCACCGCCATGGCCCGCCGCCGCGTGAACGCGCCGCTCACCTCCAGCATGGGCCGCCTGTTCGACGCCGTGGCGGCCGTCCTCGGCATCCGCGACCGCGTGCACTACGAGGGCCAGGCCGCCGCCGAGCTCGAACAGCGCGCCGACCCGTCCGAACGCGCCGCCTACCGGGCGTCCGTCCACGGCGGGACGGCGTTCACGGTGGCCGGGTCCGACCTGCTGGACGCGGCCGTAGCCGACCTCCGCGCTGGAGTCCCGGTCCCGCTCATCGCCGCGAGGTTCCACAACGGCGTCGCCGCCCTGATCGTGGACGCCGCAACCCGCCTGCGGGACACGACCGGCCTGGGCACGGTCGCGCTCTCGGGCGGCGTGTTCCAGAACATGCTCCTCCTGGACCGCGCGGTCGCCGGCCTCACCGCCGCCGGTTTCGAGGTGCTGACGCACCACAACGTCCCACCCAACGACGGCGGCCTAAGCCTCGGCCAAGCCGCAGTGGCCACCGCCCGCTCCCTCCCCACCTGACGCGACCCGCTGTCAGGCGAAAACCGCGATCGCCCACGATCCGCCGGAATCCGTCCGCGCGCCCGCCCGGCACGGCATGATCATCCGGATGGAGAACGGGACGGCGAACGGATGGGACGAGCCGCGGAATGCCGAGCCGTGGTCCTGGCGGGTACGGCGCTGGGCGGCTCCGGTCGCGATGGCCGTGACGGTCGCGGCCTCCATCGGCGCGGTGCAGGTGCTGGCAGGGGAGCCCAGGGCGTCCGGGACGCCCGCCCGCGCCGGGGAAGAGCCGCGCTTTCTGCTCTCGGCCGGGCGCATGGGCCATCCGGCGCAGGTGCGCGGACCGGAACCATGGTTCGAGGTGCGGGCGATCCGGCAAGGTGGCGTGGGCGGTCCGGTCGATTCGGTCCGGCCGCCGTCCCCGTCCGCCGGCCGGGTGCGCGAGCTCGTCGCCGGGCCCGGCGGGGACTTCTTCGCCGTCTCGTCGCGGGAGCAGCCGTGCGAGACACGTCTCTACCGCTTCCGTCTCACCGCCGGCGGCCAGGTGACCGGGATCGAGCCGCTGCCGGGTGGCGTCGTCCCGTCCCGCGTCGCGGGGCTCGCGATCAGCCCGGACGGTGACCGGGTCGCCTACTCGACGGCCCCTTGCGACGATGGGGCGCGACCGCGTGCCGCGCTGACCGTTCGCGAACTCGGCTCGGGCGACGTCCGCACCTTCGGCACGGCCGGCCCGACTCTCATCGGAGAGATCGTCTGGGCCGCCGACAACCGCACCGTCGGTTACACCATCGGCGACGTCGGGCCGGACGAACCTTCCGGAACCTCTCGGCCAGGGATGTCCGGACGCGACATCGGGAACGTCGCCGTACACGCGCTCGACTCCGGACTTCGCGGTGCGGACCTGCGCGGCGGCCGTGTCCTCTTCCAGCAGCCGGACGGCGCCGGTGACGTGAGCGGCGCCCTCATGGACCCGGACGGCCGCACCGGCCACGGCGTGATCAGGAAGGGCGATCCGCAGGACATCATCTTCTTCACCTTCGCCGAAGGCGAGCCGATGCGGGTCACCCAGACGATCCCCGGCGAGCCGAACACCTGGCACCTCATCGCCCTCACCAGCGAGGACCGGCCCCGGTACGCCTGCCTGGGCGGTATCGACTCCTTCGGGAGGGCGGCCAACGGCCGGTTCCAGGCATCGCCCTACGGCGTCCGCGACTGCGGTACGGCCCACGCGTACTGACCTCGCCGGACGAGGTCACGGGTCAGTCACGCGCACGGTTTCTTCCCGCCCGCCATTGACACTGTTCCGCAGCCGCAGCCGCAATCGCAGGACGGCGGCGGCCCCCTCGGCAACTACGCCGCCTTCTTCCACTGCTCGTCATCTCGGTTACGCTGCAGATCACCCTCGTGGTGGTGGCGCTGTCGCTGCTGATCGGCGTCCCCGCCGGGTACGCGCTGGCGCGCCGCGACTTCCCCGGCAAGCGGGTCGTGATGTTCCTGCTACTGCTCCCGGTGCTGCTGCCGCCGATCACCTACGGCATCCCGCTCGCCACCGTCCTGTACAAGGTGCACCTGGCCGGGACGATGACCGGTGTCATCGCGGCGAACCTCGTCCCGGCGCTGCCGTTCGTCATCCTCGTCATGGCCCCGTTCGTCGAGCAGATCGACACGAACCTGGAGTCGGCGGCGCGGATGTGCGGCGCCCGCACCCGGCAGGTGTTCGCGCGGGTGCTGGTGCCGCTGCTGCTGCCCGGCATCCTCGCCGCCGGGATCCTGGTGCTGGTGCGGACCGTCGCGATGTTCGAGCTGACCTTCCTGGTCGCCGACGCCGACAGCCAGACGCTGATCGTCGCGCTGTACAGCGCCGCGTTCACCCCGGGGATCCGCGCCGCGCAGGCCATCGACGCGATGGCCGTGATCTACATGGCGCTGTCGGCGCTGCTGCTGCTCATCGCGCTGATGTTCGTCAACCCGACCCAGATCGTCGCCCAGGTGAGAGAGGCTCCCGGCAGATGAACCCCACGCAGCTCAGCGCCCGCCGGACCCGCGGGGGCACGACGTGAGCCGGGTGCGGTTCGACTTCACCGGGGAGCGGGGGCTGGTCACCGGCGCCGCGGGGCTCATCGGCCGCGCGCTCGTGCACCGCTTCGCGGCCGCGGGCGCGGAGGTGCTCGCCGTGGACGTGGACGCCGAGGGCCTCAAGGCCTTCGACGCGTGCCGCGGGTCGGCGCGATGCCCGGCGACCTGGCCCGCGAGGACGTCGCCGACGCCGTGTTCGAGCGGCTGCGCCGCGACGGCGGCCTGGACGTGCTGGTGAACAACGCCGCGATGACCGAGCTGCGCACCCCGTTCATCGACATCGGCGCCGACGTGTGGGACGCGGTGATCGCCGCGAACCTGCGGTCGGCGTACCTGCTGTCGGTGCGCGCCGTGCGGTACCGGCGCGACCTCGGGCGCGGCGGCGCCTCCCGCGCGCACGAGGACCAGAGCGCCTACGACGTGACCAAGGCGGGCGTCGAGGCGCTCAGCCGCGCGATCGCCGTCGAACTGGGCGGTCTCGGCATCCGCGCCAACTGCGTCGCGCCGGCCAGCGTGGTCGGCGACGTGCGGCCCGCGGCCGACCTCCGTCGGGCCGCACCACCGCGCCCGAGGAGGTCGCCGACGCGACGCTGTACCTGGCGTCGCCGGCGGCGGCGCAGCTCAACGGGCACGTGCTGCGGGTGGACGGCGGTCTGCACGCGCGGCTGCGCGCCGGCCCGTCCCGCGGGCAGGACCGCGGCGGCTAGCGCGGTGGGTGGCGCGGCCGGCGGGTCAGACGCGCCAGGAGCGGACGAGTTCGTCCAGCATGGCGCGGTCGTAGACGATGCCCTGCGACGTCAGTTCCGCCGCGACGAGCTCGCCGTCGCCGTGGTGCTTGGCGAGCAGCCGGTACACCGCGTACGGGAACCAGTGGTTGTCGCTGATCCGCTGGATCTCGGCCTGGTCGCAGGCGTGGCCCGCGGCCCGGACCTCGGCGAGCGTCGCGGCGACGTCGCCGTGGCGGCGTTCGAGGACCTCGATGACGAGGGCGCGCAGCGCCTCCGGGTCGGGCGCGGGGGCGGGCTGCTCGGCGACCGCGGCGTAGTCGCCGTGGCCGTTGAGGCCGCCGCGCGCGGCGGCGCTGACGACGGCCAG
Source organism: Actinomadura sp. GC306 (assembly GCF_004348665.1). GTDB lineage: Bacteria > Actinomycetota > Actinomycetes > Streptosporangiales > Streptosporangiaceae > Spirillospora. The sequence goes on from NZ_SMKM01000095.1 coordinate 7,149, forward strand.
TTCCGGCTCGGGCTCCGGAACCGGAGCCGGTGCGGGAGCCGGTGCGGGAGCCGGTGCGGGAGCCGGTGCGGGAGCCGGGGCCGGGGCGCTCATGGCCGGTGCCGCCTGCGGGGCGGGAGCGGCCTTGGCCGCGGCGGCGTCCTGGGCCTTGGCCGCCTCCTCCGCGGTGCCGGATTCGAGCGCCTTGCCGGAGTGGCCGGGGACCTGGATCTGCGGCAGCGGGCCGGTGCTGCGCAGCGGCATGAACGTGATCTGGTTCAGCGTGACGGGCCCGGCAATGGCCCGCGGCTGCGGTTCCGGTGCCTTGGGCTCCTCCTCTTGGGCCTGCTGTGACACGTACCGGTGCAGCGTCCGCAGCAGGACGAACAGGCCGAGCATCGACACGATCGGCGGGACGGCGGCCGTCGCCTGGTAGGAGAACGACTTCTGGCCGACGTGGCCGACGTTGAAGATGAGGCTCGCCGTCCAGCCCGCGAGCGCGATGGAGAGCGGCAGGCAGAAGTCCAGCCAGCTCATCAGGGCTTTGCGGTGCAGCACGAAGGCGTCGATGGCCAGCAGGAAGAGCCCGAGCTCCCCGACGATGATGAACAGGTCGACCAGCAGCGGGAACGACTCGGCCTTCCAGCCACGGAGGCCGTGCTCCAGCGCCCAGTGGTAGAGGCCGGCGTAGGACTGGGCGAAGCCACCGGCGGTCGCGGTCACGACCGCCGTCGCCATGAAGGCTATGGCCCCCCACCGTGTGATGACCTGTGCCCGGTTGGCAACGCTCATGTGGAGTGCGCTCCAGTTTTTCTTACCAAATGAAAGTTGTCGAAGGGAGGCTATCCATTCCTTTGCCGTTTCGTGGGGGAACCGCATCACGTGTCGGTCGCATTTTCCGGTTCCGGCCCGGATGGCCCGCCGCGGTGCGCCGGCCGCCTGGTCCACGTGCCCGGAAGGCGAATCGATGCCCAGATATCGGGAAGGTCGGGAGGAAGGCGACAAAGGGGGAATGTTGTCATGCCGCACCCAGGAAGCAGCAAGTACGCAATGGGAACTTCAAAGGCCCGTAAACAGTCGGAAAATAGCAGTCTCTTCGCAGAATGGAGGGGGTCGCGTTGATTCCCGCCGCGAGTCCCCGGACGGGACCCGGAGCCGGTCCCGGGCAGAACACCGCCGACGACGTGCTGGGCGCGGCGCTGCCGCTGGAGGTCGAGCAGGACCTCGACCCGCTGATGGACCGCATCGGGGACGCCCGCTGCGTCCTCATCGGCGAGGCGAGCCACGGCACGCACGAGTACTACGCGTGGCGGGCCGCGCTGACCAGGCGGCTGATCGCCGAGCGCGGGTTCGCGTTCGTCGCCGTCGAGGGGGACTGGCCGGACTGCCGCAGGGTCGGGCGCAGCGTGACGCTGGCGCCGGGAGCGCCCGGCGACCCGCGCGACGTCCTGGACGCCTACGAGCGGTGGCCGACGTGGATGTGGGCCAACGAGGAGACCGCCGGCTTCTGCCGCTGGCTGCGGGACCGGAACGCCGGCCTGCCGCCGGGCGAGCGCGCGGGCTTCTACGGGCTGGACGTGTACAGCCTGTGGGAGTCGCTGCGGGCCGCCGTCGACCACGTGGCCGAGCACCGTCCCGAGCACCTGGACACGGCGCTGGACGCCTACGGCTGCTTCGAGCCCTACGTCGAGGACCCGCGGGCGTACGGCTGGAACACCGCGCTGATCCCGGAGGGGTGCCGGGACGAGGTCCTCGCGCTGCTCACCGCGCTGCGCCGGCCGGCGGGGCGGGACGACGCCCGCGACCCGGCCGAGGTCTTCGACGCCCGGCAGAACGCCGAGGTCGCCGCGGGGGCCGAGCGGTACTACCGCGCGATGATCGCCGGCGGGCCGGAGTCGTGGAACGTCCGCGAGGTCCACATGGCCGACACGCTCGGCCGCCTCATGGACTTCCACGCATCGGGGGACGGGACGGGCAAGGCCGTGGTGTGGGCGCACAACACGCACGTGGGCGACGCCCGCGCGACCGACATGGCCGACGCCGGGATGGTCAGCCTCGGCGAACTCGCCCGGGAGCGGCACGGTCAAGAGGACGTGGTGGTGGTCGGGTTCGCCGGCGGGCCGGGCGATGTGGTCGCGGCGCCGCGCTGGGGCGGGCCGATGGAGGTCATGCACGCCCCGCCGCCCGCGCCCGGATCGCTGGAGGCGCTGCTGGCCGAGTCGGAGCTGCACCGGGGGCTGTTCATCGTGCCGCCCGAGCCGGACAAGCCGCACTTCCTGACCGACACGCTCGGCCACCGGGCGATCGGCGTCGTCTACGACCCGGACCGCGACCGGCGGCAGTACGTCCCGACCAGGCTCGCCGGCCGGTACGACGCGCTGTGCTGGTTCCGGGGCACATCCGAGCTGGCGCCGCTGCACTATGAGGCCGCGCGCCGTGGTGAGCTGGAGACCCTGCCGTCCGGGGTATGAGCAACCGGGCGAAGGAGCCGCAACACGGCGTTCGCGACACGGCGTTCGCAACACGGCGTTAGGAGACACGGATGTCGCTCACCATGGGCCCGGGGCCGCTCGCGGGCTCACCGGGAGACAGGGTCAACTACGGCATCGACGGGCCGCAGCACCGGCTGTTCATGCACGACTTCCCCCGGCGGGTCCGGGCCCGGTTCGGCGGGGAGACCGTCCTGGACACCGAGCGGGGGCAGCTGCTGCACGAGACGGGGCTGCTGCCCGTCCTGTACGTGCCGGAGGAGGACGTCCGGACCGGCCTGCTGGAGCGGACCGCCCACACGACGCACTGCCCGTTCAAGGGCGACGCCTCGTACTGGACGGTCCGCGCCGGTGACCGGCAGGCGGAGAACGCGGTGTGGGCGTATCCGGAGCCGAAGCCCGAGGCGGCGTGGCTGCGCGGGCTCATGGCGTTCTACTGGGGCCGGATGGACGCCTGGTTCGACGAGGACGAGGAGGTCCGCGGGCACCTGCGCGACCCGTTCCACCGCGTCGACGCCCGCGATTCGTCCCGGCGCGTCCGGGTGCTGCTGGACGGGGAGGTCGTCGCCGAGACCGAGCGGCCGAAGGTGCTGTCGGAGACCGGGCTGCCCAACCGCTACTACATCCCGGCCTCCGACGTCCGCACCGGCCTCCTCGGCAGGAGCGGCAAGCGGTCGGTGTGCCCGTACAAGGGCGAGGCGACGTACTGGTCGCTGGACGGGGCGGAGAACGCCGCCTGGTCCTACGAGGAGCCCCTGGAGAACGCCTTCAAGGTCGTCGGCCACCTGTGCTTCGACCACGAGGCCCTGACGGTCGAGACCGGTCCGCCGCGGGACGCCTGAGCGCGCCGGCCGCCCCGATATCCGCTCGCGCGGGGCGGTCCGCTGCCGGATGATTCCACCATGGTGGACACATCGTTGTACGCGGCGTTCGTCGTCGCGGCGCTCGCCCTCTGCCTCACCCCGGGGCCCGACATGATGTTCGTCGTCGCCATGGGCGGGCGCGGCGGCCCCGCCGCCGGGGTGATGGCCGCCGCGGGCGTGGGGACCGGTGCCCTCACGCACGCCGTCGCCGCGATGCTCGGGCTGTCGGCGCTCTTCACCGCCCTGCCCACGCTGTACCACGTGCTGCGCTGGGCCGGGGCGGCCTACCTGCTTTACCTCGCGGTCAAGGCGTTCCGGGACCGCGGCGATCCGGTCGGGGAAGGCGCCGCCGCGGGCACGGGCCCGGCGAACGGCCACCGGCGGCGCGCGTACTGGCAGGGGGTCGTGACGAACCTGCTGAACCCGAAGGTGATCCTGTTCAACATCGCCTTCCTGCCGCAGTTCGTGAACCCGTCGCTGGGCCACCCGATGATGCAGTTCCTCGTCCTCGGGCTGACGCTCGTGCTGCTCGGCCTCGCCGTCGACGCCGGGGTCGGGCTGCTGGCCGGGCGGCTCGCCGTCCTGCTGCGCCGCAGCCGCCGGGTCGCGCGGGGGCTGAACATCTTCAGCGGGACGGTCTTCACCGGCCTCGCCGTCCGGCTGGTCGCCGTGCCCAAGTGATGACTTCCGGTTTACCGGCCAGGTGACTCTGGGCATGTCAAAGTTTCAGCGAGGCGTTGACTTCGGGTCCGAGGAGAAGGCTGGTGGCACCGTACGCGGGGACCCCGCCGCGCCCGGAATTCTGGGCGGCGCTCGACGCCGCGCAGCAGGCCGCGCTGCGCGCCGTGGGGCGGCCGAAGCAGTTCCCGGTGAAGAGCCCCCTGGTGTACCAGGGCGACGAGTCCGACCATGTGATCATCATCGAGCGGGGCTGGGCCAAGGTGACGTCGGCCACCGAGAGCGGCCACGACGTGGTGCTGGCCGTGCGGGGCCCGGGCGACCTGCTGGCCGAGAGCGCGGTGCTCGGCGGCCGGCCCCGGATGGCGACGGTGACGGCGCTGTCGCCGATCCGCGCGCTGGTGGTGCCCGCGGCGCGCTTCACCGGCTTCCTGGACGACCATCCGGACGTGTGGATGCTCGTCACGGGCACCTTCGTCCAGCGCCTCGACGACTCGGACCGGCGGCTGCAGGCGCACGTGACCAGCCGGGGCACCCGGCGCCTGGCGATGCTGCTCACCGAGCTCGCCGAGCGCTCCGTCCAGCACGCGCCGCCCGCGCCGGACGGCTCGATCGAGATCGGCCCGCCGCTGTCGCAGGAGGAGCTGGGCAGCTGGATGGACGCCTCCCGCGAGACGGTCGCGCGGGCGCTGCACGGCCTGCGCCGCAAGGGCCTGATCCGCACCGGCTGGCGCAAGATCATCGTGGTGGACCTGCCCGGCCTGCGCGAGTTCGCCAAGGAGAACGACTAGCCCCCGCGTCCCCAACTTGTCACTGGCAAGATAGGATGCGGGCATGAGCGGCGGCAGCTACCACCACGGCAACCTCCGGCGGGCCGTCATCGACGCGGCCGTGGAGGCGATCTCCGAGTCGGGCCCGGCGACCTGGAGCCTGCGCGAGCTGGCGCGCCGCGCCGGCGTCTCGCACGCCGCGCCCGCGCACCACTTCGGCGACCGGGCGGGGGTGCTGACGGCCGTCGCCGCCGAGGGCTACGGCCTGTTCGCCGACGCCCTGGAGGCCGCGGGGGACCGGCTCGACGAGGTGGGCCTCGCCTACGTCCGCTTCGCCGTCGAGCACCGGCCCTACTTCGAGGTGATCTTCCGCCCCGAGCTGTACCGGCCGGACGACCCGGACGTCCGCGCCGCCCGGGAGCGCGCGGGGCGCGTGCTGGCGGCGGGCGTGCGCGGCGTCACGGCCGGCGGCCCGGAGGAGGGCGACCGTACGGACTCGATCGCCGCCTGGTCGATCGTGCACGGCTTCGCCCACCTGTGGCTGAGCGGAGCACTGCCCGCCGACCTCGGCGACGATCCCGTGGCCGCCGCCCGCCCGGTCATCCGCCGCCTTTTCGGACGCTGACAGTCCGGTCGCCGTCGCCGTCCCCGACGGCCTCATCCCCGCGTGATTCGGGGACGACCGCGAGGTCCGTCCGGAAGCGGCGGTTCAGTGCGGCGCGCAGCCGGGTCGTGATCCGGCGGGCGCGCGGGCTCTCCACCCCGTCGATCGGCCGCGGCACCTCCAGCACGGCGGCGGGCGCCGGGCGGGGGTCGGTGATCGCGGCGGTCGCCTCCGCCGGGAGGTGCCGCTCGACCTCGCTGTACGCGCCGTCCGGCGACCGGCGGATGCGGCCGGTCTCCAGGCCGTGCCGGACGAGCCCGACGTCGCGGTGCTGCAGCCCGGTGCAGATCCGGTAGGCGATGGCGTAGCCCAGCACGGGCCCGAGGAGGATCAGGACGCGGAAGAACCAGGTCGTCGCGAACAGCGAGAGGTGGAACCGATCGGCGATGACGTCGTTGGCGCCCGCGAGCCAGAGCGTCCCGTAGAAGACCACGCCGGCGGTGCCGAGAGCGGTCCGCGCGGGGACGTCCCGGGGCCGGTCGAGCAGGTGGTGGATCTGGTGGTCGCCGGTGACCCACCGTTCCAGGAACGGGTACACGGCGAGGCCGGTGAACAGCAGGCCGGGCACGACGAGCGCCGGGACGAGCACGCTCATCGGGAGCGTGTGCCCCCACGCGGTGATCTCCCACGCGGGCATGATCCGCAGCGCGCCCTCCAGCCAGCCCATGTACCAGTCGGGCTGCGACCCGGAGCTGATCGCGCCGGGGTCGTACGGGCCGTACAGCCAGACCGGGTTGATCTGGAACAGCGCCGCCAGCAGCACGGTGACGCCCAGCACCCACAGGAACATCGCCGTGGTCTTGGCGATGAACACCGGAAAGAACGGGTAGCCCCGGACGGTCCGGTTGGTGCTGCCCTTGCCGGGGAACTGCGTGTGGGTCTGCCGCCACGTCAGCACGATCGCGTGCAGCGGGATCAGCGCCGCGAGGAGTCCCGGGATGAGCAGGATGTGGATCACGTACAGCCGCGGGATGATCGAGGTGCCGGGGTACTCCCCGCCGAACAGGAACATCACGGCGTAGGAGCCGACCAGCGGCAGCGCCGCGAGCACCCCCTCCAGGATCCGCAGCCCGGTGCCGGACAGCAGGTCGTCCGGCAGGGAGTAGCCGAACAGGCCGTTCAGCATCACGAGCATGAACATCAGGATTCCGATGAGCCAGTTCAGCTCCCGGGGCTTGCGGTACGCGCCGCTGAAGAAGTTGCGCAGCAGGTGGACGAGGATCGCCGCCATGAAGACGAGCGTCGACCAGTGGTGGATCTGCCGCACGAGCAGCCCGCCCCGCACGTCGAAGCTGATGTCGAGGGTGGACGCGTACGCCTCGCTCATCGGCACGCCCCGCAGCTGGGCGTAGGAGCCGTCGTAGATCACCTCCTGCATGCTCGGCTTGAAGAAGAAGGTGAGGAACACGCCGGTCAGCAGGACGACCACGAAGCTGTACATCGCGATCTCGCCGACCAGGAAGCTCCACTGGTCCGGGAACGCCTTGCGCAGCGACCTGCGGGCGAAGCCGGTCGTGCCGAACCGCTCGTCCAGGGCCCGCGCCGTCCCCTCGACGGCCTTCGGCGGCCTGGGCCCGCCCGGCCCGCCGCCGGCCGTCCGAATCCCCGCCATCGTCAACGTCCTCTCGTCGCACGGCGTCGTCCGGGGCGCTCATCGCGCCCGTGCATACGACGGAGTCCGCGCGGCGGATGTGACATCGCCGGACGTGGTGCCGCGCACACGGCGTGCGGGGCGGGCGGGGCCTCAGCAGGCGGGGACGGCCGCCCCGAAGCGGCGCCGGTAGCGGGGCCGCCAGCTCGTCCGGTAGCAGAGCCGGATCGGCGGCGGGAGCAGGGCCAGGACGGCGCGGCGCGTCGGCTCCGGCGCGCCGTCCAGCAGCCAGGGCAGGAAGACGCCGAGGCCCCGCATCCCGGTCTCGCGGCGGAACTCGACGTCGAACGTGCCCCACTCGAACGCCGTGAGGGTGTCGGGGATCAGCGGGAGGACGTCCGACTCCTTGTGGTCGAGCAGCGCGTTCACCGCCGCGTGCAGATCCGGCGCGTAGCGGGCGAACATGAGCCGGTCGCGGTGCTCCAGGGCCGCGTCCACCGCGTCGATCAGGGGGACGACCTTCACCGCCCGCAGCGCCATCGCGTCGAGGACGACGCCGAGCCGGCCCGGGGCGTCGGCGTCCTTGGCGTACATCACCGTCCACAGGGCGTTCTTCTCCGCGTGGTCCTGGACGCGCCAGTGCGAGGTGAACAGGGACCAGGTCGTCATCGTGGCCGCGTCCACCGGGGCGCCGTCCGCGCGGGCCGCCGCGGCCAGCCGCGCGGTGTCGCGGCGGAACGCGTCGTACGCGGCGTGCAGCATCGTCAGGTCGAACCGTCTCGGTTCGCAGCCCATGGCGCCTCCCAGGCTCTGCTCCGGTGCCGCCCGCGCGGGGCACCCGGGAAGAAGACGGTCCGAGCATCCCCGATCGTGACGGATGCCGGGCCACACCCCCTGTGATGTGCCCCACGCCGCGGTGAATATTCGCCCGACCCGCCGGGGCGCGGCGCGTCCCCAGCCGGTACGTTGTCGGGACGCAACGCCCCACCGGGGCGCACGCACGGTACTTCAGGGAAGGAGCCGTGGATGGCTGTCGAGGCGGGCATCGACATCGCGTCCCTCGTCCTGCGGATCTCGGTCGGCGGCACCTTGATCGCGCACGGCTGGAACCACGCGTTCGGCGGCGGGAAGATCGAGGGCACGGCGGGCTGGTTCGAGTCGATGGGGCTGCGGCCGGGCCGGCTGCACGCGCTGATGGCGACCGGCACCGAGCTCGGCGCGGGCGTCCTGCTGCTGCTCGGGCTGCTCACCCCGCTGGCGGCCGCGGGCGCGGTCGGCACGATGGCGGTCGCGCTCATCACCGCCCACCTGCGCAACGGCTTCTTCATCTTCCGGCCCGGCCAGGGCTACGAGTACGTCCTCATGATCATCATGGTGGCGTGCGCGCTGGGTGCGCTGGGCGGCGGCGCCGTGTCCCTCGACCGGGCGCTCGGCATCTCCGCCGACCTGTCCGGCTGGACGGGCCTGGCGATCACCGCGCTCGCCGGGGGCCTCGGCGCCGCGCTCCTGCTGGCCGTCTTCTGGCGTCCCGCCCGCAAGGCCGCGGGCGAGAGCGAAGGCTGAGGACCCGTCCCCCGTCCGCCATGCACCGTGCGCCGGCGTCAGGCCCCCTCGCCGCCCGTCCCGTCCGCGGACCCGTTCGCGGACCCGTTCGCGGCGGCGGCGAGGCGCTCCCGCTGGGGGACCACCGTGTACTTCGGGTCCTCCGCCGACTGGACGCCCGCGTGGAAGACACCGAAACGCGTGCAGGCCGAAGCCGCCAGGAGCGCCAGCCCGCTGAGCGCCGAGACCGCGCGGCTGCGCCCGCCGAACAGGAGGCCCCCGGCCGTGCCCGCGGCGGTCAGGATCTCTCCCGCGCGCATGTACCTGCCGGCCTTGCCCGTCTTGTACGGCTCGGCGACCAGGCCGGCCCGGTACTCGATCGTCTTCGCCGCCGCGAGCTCCAGCGCCGCCCCGAACACCGCGGCGCTGCGCATCGGGCCCGCCTCGCGCGTCGGGGAGACGATCATCCCCATCCCCGCGGCGGCGGCCGTGGCCGATCCCGCGAACACCAGCGGCAGCTCGCGGTGCACGTCGTGCCAGGAGGGCACCGCCGTGTCGGCGGCGAGCGCCGCGGTGTAGGTCGCGACCAGCGGGCCCAGCGCGGCGGCCCCGGCCGTCGCGGCGCCGCCGAGGCGCGGGAAGAGCCCGGTCACGTCCAGGACGGCCGCCGCGCCCGCGGCCGGGCCGTAGGCGGCCAGGAGCCAGGAGCCCATGCTCATCGGCGAGGTGGGCTTCATGACCCGCAGCATGTTCGCGAACCGCGCGGGCCGCCCGAGGTCGTGGATCAGCAGCACCGTGGACCCGCCGATGGCCGCCAGCGAGGAGATCTTCATCGCCCGCGCGGTGGCCGGCCGCCCGGTGAGCTGCGCGCCGGCGGCCAGCACCGACCCGGCCCCCGCCAGGCCGCCGAGGAAGAAGTACCCCGCGATGTCGAAGGACTTCCAGCTCGGCGGGTTCAGGACGGGCAGGCCGTAGTAGGAGCGGAACTCCGCCTCCGGCACCATCGCCCGCTCGCCCCGCCGCCGGCCGCGCCTGCCGTTCCGGCGGGCCAGGCCCTTGCCGACCTCGGCCTCGCGCCCCGGCCGCTGCCCGTACACGCCGTCCTTGCTCACGCCGGGCGCGCCCGCGCCGTCCGCGCTCGCTCCAGCCTCAGAGGCCGCTGCGTCGCCGCCGGTCCCGCTCACCGCCCGCCTCCGCCGCGGCCGTGGGCGGCGAAGACCGCCGCGAGCCCGCCGAGCAGCGCCGCCGCCGCGATGCCCGAGTGCTTGTAGATGGACGCCAGGTCGCGGGTGGTGACGACCGGGTCCGGCGGCAGCCCGTACACCTCCGGCTCGTCCAGCAGGAGGAAGAACGCGCCGTCGCCGCCCACGCCGTCGCCGGGGTCCTCGCCGTACAGGCGCGCGTCCTCGACCCCGAGGTCGTGCAGCTGCTCGACCCGCAGGGCGGCGCGCTCGCGCAGCTCGTCCAGCGGCCCGTACTGGATGGAGTCGGTCGGGCACGCCTTCGCGCACGCCGGCTCAAGGCCCACGCCGAGCCGGTCATAGCACATCGTGCACTTCCAGGCCCGCCCGTCCTCCTTGCGCTGGTCGATGACCCCGTACGGGCAGGCGGGGATGCAGTAGCCGCAGCCGTTGCAGATGTCCTCCTGCACGACGACCGTGCCGAACTCGGTGCGGAACAGCGAGCCGGTGGGGCAGACGTCCAGGCAGGCGGCGTGCGTGCAGTGCTTGCACACGTCCGACGCCATGAGCCAGCGCATGTCCGTCGGCCCGCCGCCGGGGGCGGCCGCGTGCTCCAGGTTCGCCTGGGCCCGGCCCATGGGCTTGTTCTGCTCGATGAACGCGACGTGCCGCCAGGTGTCGGCGCCGAGGCCCTGGGTGTTGTCGTAGGACATGCCGGTGAACTCCAGGCCGTCCTCGGGGATGGCGTTCCACTCCTTGCACGCCACCTCGCACGCCTTGCAGCCGATGCACACGGACGTGTCGGTGAAGAAGCCCATCCGCGGAGGGGGATCGGTGTAGCCGGCGTTCTCGGTCACGTCGGGCTCGGGCCCTGCCAGCAGGTTCCGGCCCACCAGGCTGCTCATCCCACGACCTCCTATCCCCGGTGCCCGCTGGGGCCCCTTCCCGGCGAGCCGGGCCCTAACCGGGGGAGCGGTCAGAGCCTCCGGGAGATGACGAGCCGCTGGATCTGATTCGTCCCCTCGAAGATCTGCATCACCTTGGCCTCGCGCATGAAGCGCTCGACGGGGAAGTCGCGGGTGTACCCGGCGCCGCCGAGGACCTGGACGGCGTCGGTGGTCACCTTCATCGCGTTGTCGGTGGCGACGAGCTTGGCGATGGACGCCTCGCGGCCGTAGGGGCGGCCCGCGTCCTTCAGCCGCGCCGCCGCCAGGTACGTCGCGCGGGCCGACTCGATCGCGGCGGCCATGTCGGCCAGCACGAACGCCAGCCCCTGGTGCTCGATGATCGCCTTGCCGAACGCCTCGCGCTCCCTGGCGTAGCCGACGGCGACGTCCAGCGCGCTCTGGGCGAGGCCGGTGGCGACGGCGGCGATGCCGAGGCGGCCCGCGTCGAGGCCGGCGAGCGCGATCGACAGGCCCTGGCCCTCGGTCCCGATCAGGTTCCCGGCCGGGACGCGGGCGTCCACGAGCCGGACGGTCGCGGTCGTCGACCCCATCAGGCCCATCTTGTCCTCGGGCTCGTCGAACTCCAGCCCGGCCGTGCCCGCGGGGACGTGGAAGCACGAGATGCCGCGGGGCCCGTCGTCGGACGTGCGGGCCATGACGGTGTAGAAGTCGGCCTTGCCGCCGTGGGTCGTCCACGCCTTGGCGCCGTTCAGGACGTAGGAGTCGCCCTCGCGGACGGCGCGGGCCCGCATCGCCGCCGGGTCGGACCCCGCGTGCGCCTCCGACAGGCAGTACGCGCCGAGCCGCTCGCCCGACAGCATGTCGGGGAGCCGCTCGGCGCGCTGCTCGTCCGTCCCGTACGCGAACAGCGGGAAGCACGACAGCGCGTGCACGCTGACGCCGACGCCGACGCTGGCCCACGCCGCGCCGATCTCCTCCAGGACCTGGAGGTAGACCTCGTACGGCTGGCCGCCGCCGCCGAACTCCTCCGGGTACGGCAGCGTCAGCAGGCCCGCCCGCCCGAGCGTCGCGAACACCTCGCGGGGGAACGTCCCGGTCCGCTCGGCGTCCGCGGCGCGCGGCGCCAGCTCCTTGGCCGCGATCTCGCGGGTCAGCGCGATGAGGTCCTCGGACTCCGGGGTCGGCAGGTGCCGGGTGGCGGGCATGGGCGGACTCCTTTCGGCACGCACACAGTACCAACAGCGGTACCGGCGAACCGGTTTTGGTACTGTCCCGGGCATGACCCCGCCGGACGGAGCGCACGCCACCCGGGCCGCCCGGGCGCTGCGGCGGCGCGACCTGCTCGTCGGCCGCCTCATCGACGTCTTCCTCGAACGCGGCTTCGCCGAGCTGAGCGTCGCGGAGCTGGCCGCCGTCCTGCGCTGCTCGAAGAGCACCCTGTACTCGGTCGCGGCGAGCCGCGAGCAGATCATCGTGGCGGTCGTCCGCGCGTTCTTCCGCCGCGCGACCGAGCGCGTGGAGGCCGCGCTCGACGCCGGCGCCGACCCGCGCGAGCGCGTCGGCGCCTACCTGCGGGCGATCTCCGCCGAGCTGGCGCCCGCGTCACCCGCGTTCTTCGCCGACCTCGACGCGTTCCCGCCCGCCCGCGAGATCTACAAGCGGAACACGCGCTTCGCCGTCGAGCGCGTCCAGGGCCTCGTCCGCGAGGCGCTGCCGGCCGGCACCGGCGCCGCCGGCACCGACGCGGCCTTCGTCGGCGCCGTCGCGGGCCAGGTGATGGAGTCCATCCACCGCGGCGAGATCAAGGCGCAGACCGGCCTGGACGACTCGGCCGCCTACGCCGCCCTCGCCTCGCTCATCGTCGCCCGGATGACCCCGGTCCCCGCCGGCCCCTAGACACCGCTAGACGTGCGAGGACGACTGGACGGCGTGCTCCACCAGCGCGACGAGGACGTCCCGCGCCGTCTCGCGGCGCCGCACGTCGCACAGCATCACCGGCACGTGCGGGTCGACGTCCAGGGCGTCGCGGATCTCGTCGACGCTGTACTTGCGGGCGCCGTCGAAGACGTTGGCGGCGATGACGAACGGGATCTCCCGCTGCTCGAAGAAGTCGATGGACGCGAAGCTCGTGCTGAGCCGCCGCGTGTCGACCAGCACGATCGCGCCGACCGCGCCGTAGGCGATCTGGTCCCACATGAACCAGAACCGCTCCTGGCCGGGCGTCCCGAACAGGTACAGCCGGACGCCGCCGGAGAACGTCAGCCGCCCGAAGTCCATGGCGACGGTCGTGGTGGTCTTGCGCTCCACGCCGTGGAGGTCGTCCACGCCGGTCGAGGCGTCGGTCAGCTCCTCCTCGGTGCGCAGCGGGCGGATCTCGCTGACCGAGCCGACGAGGGTGGTCTTGCCGACGCCGAAGCCGCCGGCCACCAGGATCTTCAGTGTGTGCTGCGGCACGTCCTCGTCGTAGGAGTGCGGCGCGGAGGAGGGGCTAGAGGCGGCGGAGTTCATCGAGCACTCTCATCAGTATGCGGGGATCGGGACGGTCGGACCGCTCGCCGTGCTCGGCCTGCGGCATCTCCTCGACGAGGCCGTACTGGTGCAGGTCCTCCAGCAGGATCTGCACGACCCGGAACGGCAGGTCGGTCTCCGAGGCGAGGTCGGCGGGGGTGGAGGGGCGCCGGCACAGCTCCAGCAGCCGCCGCTGCTCGCGCGACAGCCAGATCCGGTCGCCCGGGGTCCGGCCCGTCGCGACGAAGATGCTCACGAGGTCGACGACGAGCCCGCGGGGGCGGGTGCGCCCGCGGGTCACCGCGTACGGCCGGACGATCGGGCCCGCGTCGCGGCCGATCCACCGCTCTCTGGGGGTCTCCACGGTCGCTCAGTCCGAGACGCCCGGGGCCGGCGCGTCCTCGGCCCCGGCGGTCGCGCGCGGCGCGGCGGCCAGGTGCCGCCGCACCCGCTTGATCAGCATGGTGGTCTCGTAGGCGACCAGGCCGGCGTTGCCGCCCGCGTCGCTGAGCACGGCCAGGCAGCTGCCCTGGCCGGCCGGCATGACGAAGAACAGCATGCCGTCCAGTTCGACGACGGTCTGCCGCACCTGCTTGGCCTGGAAGTGCTCGCGGGCCCCGTTGGCCAGGCTGTGGAACCCCGACGACAGCGCGGCGAGGAACTCGGCGTCCTTGCGGGTGACGCCGCCGGACGCGCCCATGACCAGCCCGTCCCGGGACAGCAGCACGGCCTGGTGGACCTCCCCGACCCGCTCCACAAGATCGTCGAGCAGCCAGTCCAGCTCCCCGGTGGCGTGGCTCTGCTGCGTCATGATTCCCCCCATTCGTCGCGCGGATCGTCATTGCCTGATGTGTCCTCGGCGTCCCTTCCGCGCAGCCACCCCGACTGTAGCGAGGACATCAGGTCGCGGCTGAGTTCCGGACTCGGCTCGTCGAAGTCGTCGTCCGGGTCCGCCGCGGCGTGCTCGGCCGGCGCGGCCTCGGCCGGCCGGGACCTGCGCAGCTGCGGCGCCAGGGCGCGCTGCCGGACCCGCCGCGGGAGGCGGCCGGTCACCTCGCTGTCCTCGACCTCGCCGTCCGCGCCGTCGCCGCCGTGCGGGTCGTCCCCCGGGCGGTCCCCGTTCGGCGCGCCCGCCGGAGCGCCCAGCGGGTCGGCCGGCGGGGCGGCCGGCGGATGGGCG
>NZ_SMKM01000096.1 GCF_004348665.1 Actinomadura sp. GC306
CCCGCGGACGGCCGGTGGAAGGGGGGAGGCGAAGGGCCCGATTCGTACCGTGATGCCATACGCTTCCAGGCATGGACGAGGTTTCGCCGGGCGCCGGGCGGAAGCCGCGCGAGCACGGCGGCGGCCTGCGGCGGTTCCTGCGCCGGGTGACGTCGAGCAACGCCGAACTCGAGGCCGCGGAGCTGCAGAAGACCGCCGGCGGCGAGGGCGCGACGCCGATCACCGACTGCCTCGAACGCAGGCGGCACCGGGTGGCGGGTACGCTGCGTACGGTGACGCTCCGTCCCCGGGGCGGCGCACCCGCCCTGGAGGCCGAGCTCTACGACGGCAGCGACGTGATCAGCCTCGTCTGGCTCGGCCGCCGCAGGATCGCGGGCATCGACCCGGGCCGCATGCTGCGCGCCGAGGGGCTCGTGAGCGTGCAGGACGGGCGCAAGGTCATCTTCAACCCGCGATACGAGCTGCGCGGCGGTCCGTAGGACACGGCGAGCGGCCGGGAGTGCGATGTGAGCGAACGGGAAGACGGCGGGCGGCAGGGCGTGGACACCGAGGCCAACACCGAGACGGCACCGCCCGAGGCCGCGCCGTCCAAGGCCGCGCCGTCCAAGACCACGGCCCCTGAGAGCACGCCGCCCGAGACCGCGCACGACACCGTCGAGGCGGCCGTGCGCGCCCAGCTGAGCAAGGCGCTGGGCGGTGTCCGCGGCATGGTCGAGGCCGCCGTCCCCGTCATCGCCTTCACCGGGACCTACATCGCGGCGGAGGAGGTCCGGCTCGCCGTCTTCGCCGGGGTCGCCGCCGCGCTGGTGCTGCTCGCGGTGCGCCTCGCGCAGCGCTCGAATCCCCAGTTCGTCCTGAACAGCCTCTTCGGCATCGCGATCGCCGCGTTCTTCGCGCTGCGCTCCGGCCGGGCCGAGGACGCGTTCCTGCCCGGCATCATCCTGAACGCCGGCTACGGCGCCGCGATGATCTTCTCCATCGCGGTCCGCTGGCCGGTCGTCGGCTTCCTCATCGGCTCGGTCACCGGCGACCCGACCGGATGGCGCCGCGACCCCGGCATCGTGAAGCTGTGCTCCCGGCTCACCTGGCTCCTGCTGCTGCCCTGCGTCGCCCGGGTGGCCGTCCAGTACCCCATCTACGTCGCCGACGGCGACCAGAGCGGCCTGCTGGGCGCCGCGAAGATCGCCATGGGCTGGCCCCTGCAGGTGGCCGCCCTGGCGGCCATGGTCTGGCTCCTGGCCCGCGGCCGGACCCCCCTGCACGGCGAGAAACCCGCCTGAGCGCCGAGGGGCGGCTCAGGAGAACAACTCGGCCAGTTCGTCCTCGACGTCCTGGCTGGCGACGAACATCAGCTCGTCGCCCGGCTCCAGCGTGTCGTCGGGGGTCGGGACGAGCACCCGGCCCTCCCGCAGGATCGCGACCAGCGCGGTGTCGCGGGGCCAGGCCACCGAGCCGACCCGCTGCCCGCCGAGCGGCGCGTCGTCCGGCAGCGTCAGCTCGACGAGGTTGGCCTCGCCCTGCCGGAACGTCATCAGCCGGACCAGGTCGCCGACGCTGACGGCCTCCTCCACCAGCGCGGACAGCAGCCGCGGGGTGGACACGGCAACGTCCACGCCCCACGACTCGTTGAACAGCCACTCGTTGTTCGGGTGGTTGATCCGGGCCACCACGCGCGGCACCCCGTACTCGGTCTTGGCGAGCAGCGACACCACGAGGTTGACCTTGTCGTCGCCGGACGAGGCGACCACGACCTGGCAGCGCTCCAGGGCCGCGTCGTCCAGCGCGGAGATCTCGCACGCGTCGGCCAGCAGCCATTCCGCGCGGGGCACCATCTCGACCTTGATGGCCTTGGGGTTCTTGTCGATCAGGAGGACCTCGTGCCCGTTCTCCAGCAGCTCCTGGGCGATGGAGCGGCCCACCGCGCCCGCCCCGGCGATCGCGACCCGCATCAGGCGTCCTCCCCGTTCCCCGCCGCGACGGCGGTGTTCACCCGCTCCAGGTCGTCGGCGCCGGCCATGATGTGCACGATGTCACCGTCCTGGATCACCGTGTCCCGGTCGGGGACGAGCGCCTCGCCCATCCGCGTCAGGAACGCCACCCGCGTGCCGGCGTGCTCCTCGAGCGCGCCGACCTTCTCGCCCACCCACAGGTGCCCGGAGTCGAGTTCGGCGAGGACCACCGCGCCGGTCGGGTCGCGCCACAGCGGCTCGGCGCCCTCGGGCAGCAGCCGGCGCAGGATCTGGTCGGCGGTCCACCGGACGGTCGCCACCGTCGGGATGCCGAGGCGCTGGTAGACCTCCGCGCGGCGCGGGTCGTAGATGCGGGCGACGACGTTGTCGATGCCGAACGTCTCGCGCGCCACCCGGGCCGAGATGATGTTGGAATTGTCGCCGCTGCTGACGGCCACGAACGCGGAGGCGCGCTCGATGCCCGCCTCGGCGATGACGTCGCGATCGAACCCGACCCCGGTGATGCGGCGGCCCCGGAACCCGCTGCGCAGCCGGCGGAACGCCTCGGGGTTCTGGTCGATGATGGACACCGAATGGCCCTGGTCCTCCAGGATGTGGGCGAGCGTCGACCCGACGCGCCCGCACCCCATGATCACGATATGCACGGCCGTTCCCTCTTCCGTCCAGGGGGCCGTTCCCCCCGTCCCTGCCGGGCTGCAAAACTACACATCCGCCCAGGGGAGTACTACCCAACCAGGTCCCCGGCGGTGCTCGCGCAAGGACGGTGCTCGCGGAGGCCCGGTGCTCGCGGAGGCACGGCCGGAACCGGGGGCTAAAGTCTCCTTCCGTGTCCAAGGTCCCGGACCTCACGAAGCGGTTGCTGGTAGGCCGCGCGCTGAGCAGCTCCAAGCAGCACGAACAGCTCCTACCCAAACGCATCGCCCTTCCGGTGTTCGCCAGCGACGCCCTGTCGTCGGTGGCGTACGCCCCGCAGGAGATCCTCATCGCCCTCGCGGCCGGCGGCCTGGTGATGTACAGGTACACGCCGTGGGTCGCGGCAGCGGTCGTGGTCGTCCTGCTGACGGTGGTCGCCTCGTACCGGCAGAACGTCCGCGCCTACCCGAGCGGCGGCGGCGACTTCGAGGTCGCCACCACCAACCTCGGCGACAACTGGGGCGTCGTCGTCGCGAGCGCGCTGATCGTCGACTACACGCTGACGGTGGCGGTGTCGGTGTCGTCCGGCATCGAGAACCTCGGGGCGCTGCTGACGTTCATCCAGCCGCACGAGGTCCTCGCCGCGGTCGGGGTCATCGTCCTGCTCACCGTCGCGAACCTGCGGGGCCTCAAGGAGGCGGGGATCGCGTTCGCCGTCCCCACCTACCTGTTCATGGCCGCGATCCTGGGGATGCTGGCGTGGGGCCTGGTGCGGCTGCTGTCCGGGACGGAGCTGAAGGCCGACACCGCGGCCTACGAGCTGCGCGGGGACGAGACCGACATCGCCGGCGTCGCGCTGGTCATCCTGCTGCTGCGGGCGTTCTCGTCCGGCTGCGCCGCGCTCACCGGGGTGGAGTCGATCAGCAACGGCGTCCCGGCGTTCCGCAAGCCGAAGGGGAAGAACGCCGCCACGACGCTGCTGCTCCTCGGGATCGTGTCGATGACCATGTTCGGGGGCGTCACCACGCTCGCCTACGTCACCGACGCCAAGTTCTCCGCGCCCGAGCACGGCAGCCACCTGATCGACCCGGCCACGGGCGCCGAGGTCACCGACGCCGAACCGGTCATCGCGCAGGTCGCGCACACCGTGTTCAGCAACTTCGAGTTCGGGTTCGCGCTGGTCGCCGTCATGACCGCGCTGATCCTCTTCCTCGCGGCCAACACCGCCTTCAACGGCTTCCCCGTCCTCGGGTCGGTCCTCGCGCAGAACCGCTACCTCCCGCGCCAGCTGCACACCCGCGGCGACCGGCTGGCGCTGAGCAACGGCATCATCATCCTCGCGGTGATGGCGGGCCTGCTGATCTACGCCTACGACGCGTCCGTCAGCGCCCTGATCCCGCTGTACACCGTCGGCGTGTTCGTCTCGTTCACCGTCAGCCAGATCGGGATGGTGCGGCACTGGAACCGGCTGCTCGCCACCGAGCGGGACGCGGCGCAGCGCCGCCGCATGAAGACCTCCCGGGGCATCAACGCGTTCGGCGCCACGCTCACCGGCATCGTGCTGACCGTCGTGCTGATCAGCAAGTTCGCGCTGGGCGCCTACATCGTCTGCATCGCGATGCCGGTCCTGTTCCTGCTGATGAAGGGGATCCGCAAGCACTACGACCGGATCGCCGAGGAGCTGGTGCCGTCCGGCGAGGACGTCGCTCTGCCCGCGCGCAACCACGGCATCGTGCTCGTCTCCAAGATCCACAAGCCGACGCTGCGGGCGCTCGCCTACGCCCGCGCCACCCGGCCCTCGACGCTGGAGGCCGTCACGGTGGCGGTGGACGCCGCCGAGTCCCAGCGCCTCCAGGACGAGTGGGAGGCGCTCGACCTGCCCGTCCCGCTGAAGATCCTCGACTCGCCCTACCGGGAGATCACCCGGCCGGTGCTCGCCTACGTCAAGAGCGTCCGGCGCAAGAGCCCCCGCGACGTCGTCACCGTGTTCATCCCCGAGTACGTCGTCGGCCACTGGTGGGAGCAGCTCCTGCACAACCAGAGCGCCCTGCGGCTCAAGGGCCGGCTGCTGTTCCAGCCGGGCGTCATGGTGACCAGCGTCGCGTGGCAGCTGGAGTCCTCCCACCGGCTCAAGGGACGCACCGAGCCGCCCGGGCCGGGGTCGTCCCGGCGTCCGCCGCGGGCCGGGGGACGCCCCGGTGCCGGTAGTGTTTCGGACCGTGACTGAACTGGAGCCCGACGTCCTGGAACTGGAGGTCGGCAACGTCGCCAACGGCGGTTTCTGCGTGGCCCGGCACGAGGGCCGGGTGGTCTTCGTCCGGCACGCCCTGCCCGGCGAGCGGGTGCGGGCGCGGATCACCGACCGCACCAAGAACTTCCTCCGCGCCGACGCCGTGGAGATCATCGAGGCGTCGCCGGACCGGGTCGAGCCGCCGTGCCCGTTCGCCGGGCCCGGCCGCTGCGGCGGCTGCGACTGGCAGCACGCCGCGCTGCCCGCGCAGCGTGCGCTCAAGGCGGCCGTGGTCGAGGAGCAACTGAGCCGCCTCGCCGGGATCACCCGCACGGTGACCGTCGAGGAGGTCCCCTACCCGGTGGACTCGGAGGTCGTGCCGCCGCCCGGCCTCGGCTGGCGCACCCGCGTGCAGTTCGCCGTCTCGTCCGGCGTCGTCGGCCTGCGCAAGCACCGCTCCCACGACATCGAGCCGATCGACGAGTGCCTGATCGCCCACCCCGGCGTGGAGCTGATGGGCATCGAGCGCAAGCGCTGGCCGGGCGCGTCCGGCGTGGAGGGCATCGTCTCCGCCTCCACCGGCGACCGCCTGGTCGTCCTGCGCGGCCGCGACCGCCGCAAGATCCGGGTGCCGCGGCTGGACGTGCCGGTCCGGCTCGTCCGGGGCAAGCCAGAGCCGGGCAGCGGCCTGCCTTACGTGCGCGAGGAGGTCTCCGGCCGGCTCTACCAGGTCAGCGGCAGCGGCTTCTGGCAGGTGCACCCCGGCGCTGCGCAGCTCCTCGCCGACGCCGTGGTCGAGGCGCTGGAGCCCAAGCCCGGCGACATCGCCCTCGACCTGTACTGCGGCGCCGGCCTGTTCGCCGGGGTGCTCGGCGACCGGATCGGGGCGGACGGGCTCGTCGTCGGCGTCGAGTCCGACGGGCAGGCCGTCCGGGACGCCCGCTACAACCTGCGCGACCTGCCGAACGTCTCCATCGAGCGCGGCCCCGTCGAGGAGGTCGTCGCCGAGCTGGAGTTCGGCCGCGCGTCCGGCGGGTCCCGCGCGCAGAACAAGCGCGGCACCGCCCACCACCAGGGCGGCGAGCGCGTCCGCCGCGCCGACGTCGTCGTCCTCGACCCGCCCCGCGCGGGCGCCGGCCGCGAGGTCGTCGAGCACATCACCCGGCTCGCCGGACGCAAGATCGCCTACGTGTCCTGCGATCCCGCCACCCTCGCCCGCGACCTGGCCTACTTCGGCGAGCGCGGCTGGACGCTGGAGACCCTGCGCGCCTTCGACGCCTATCCGATGACGCAGCACGTGGAGTGCCTGGCCACCCTCATCCGCGGCTGACCGGGGGGCTGGGGGTCTGGGGGTCGTCCCCTAGAGGAGGCACAGCCCGCGGCTGACCGGCACCCGGAGCGGAGGGTGCCGGTCACGTCGGCCGGCCGCTCACCGCCAGAAGAAGACCTTGGCACTGCCGCCGGTGAGGACCGCGTCGGCGGTGCCGTGCTGGACGAGCTGGAACCGCACCCGGTGGTTCTCCCGGACGGTGTCGGCGGCCAGCCCGTACACGACGTTGGTGGTGTCACCGACGGAGACGAGGTCCTGGATGGGGCCGGCCTCGAACCTGGCGGTGTCGTCGATGTCGACCTCCACCACGCGGGCCTGGACGAGGGTGCCCGCCGGGACGCCGGTGATCGTCGCCGCCACGGTGAGGCTGTAGCGGGCGGATCCCGTCAGGACGCTGGGCCCGCCCTGGTTCCAGTGCTGGTGGTGCTGGTCGGAGTACTCGGTCTCCCAGTTCACGTCCGTCCAGACGCCGGGGGCGAGGCGCTGCTCGGTGGTCGTGCCGACGGACACGTAGTCGGGCATGTCGTCTCCCTCGGGCGAGACGCCCACGCGCCACTGCCCGTAGTCGTCCGCGACGGCGCGGTTGTAGTCGACGGCCGCGCCGTTGATGGTCTGCTCGTTGAGGTACTGCTGCAGCTGGGCGCGGGAGTCCCACCGGCCGCCGGACCAGGCGTAGGTCTGCCAGCCGTAGGTCGTCTTCCCGGCGTCGAACGCGCGCTTCATCGGCCCGTGGCCGGCGTACAGGCCGACCCTGCCGCGGCCGAGGACGCTCGCCGCGCCGTCGAGGTAGGCGTTGATCGCGTCCTGCTCGCCCGGCGAGGCGTCCCAGTCTGCGGCGAAGTAGATGGGCCTGCCGTCCGGCATGCCGCAGGCCGTGGCCTGGCGGGCGGCGTCGCGGGCGTCGGCCTCCCCGGCGGCCCGTCCGGCGAGCGGCCGGTTCTTGGTGGTCTGCCAGACGACCACGACCCAGATGCCGGCGTCCGACAGCTCCTCGGCCTCCGCGCGGGTGAGGTTCTTCCCGGTCGTGTCGTGCGACAGGTAGCGGCACGCGAACTTCGCCCCCGCGCGTTTCAGCGCGGCGACGCCGGGCCGGCCCCACGAGTAGTCGACGCCGAAGACGGCCATCGGGGAACTCCAAGATCGGGTAGGGGGTCATTGCCGATTCAACAACGTGTGCCCCGAAGATCGCAGGAGATTCCCGTGGATGGGTTGCAAAACGCGCACCGGCCCGCGCGTGACCATCTGTGACGACACGCCGACCCGGCGTTATGAGAACCGCCGGGTGCTCGCTACAACGGACGGGTCCGGGAAGAAACCCAAGGCCAGGAAGGTCTCATCGTGATCGTGACATGGAAGGAGCGCGGTCTCGTCCTGCTGGCGGCCGCGCCGCTGCTGGGCGCCGTGCCCATGGCCACCGGGGCGCACGCCGACGGCGGCGTCGTGCTCCGCACGGCCTCCCCCAAGGGGGACATCCTGCCGGGGAGCACCTACGCATGGACGTTCAAGATGCGGGCCGAGGGCCCGGCGAAGTCGGGCAAGGCCGTCTTCCGGACGACCCTGCCGAGATCGCTGGAGTTCGTGTCGGGGGAGAAGGACTGCCGCTCGAAGGGGCGGAAGGTCGTCTGCCGCCTCGGCACGGTCAAGAAGGGCCAGAAGGTCACGGGCGTGATCAGGGCCAAGGTGTCCAGGCGCGCCGCCGCCGGGCAGCGTATCTCGGCGCGCGGGACGCTGACGTGGGGCAAGGCGCGCGCCACCCGGAAGTTCCCCACCGTGCGGGTGGCCAAGGCCGCCGGGCTTCTCACGGCCGAGCCCGCACCGGCGACGGCCCGCGCCGTCCCGCCGGGGTCGCGGCCGTGACGGGGCCGAGCGGCGGCTAGGCCCGCTCCGCGCGGGTAGCAAGATGGAACCATGAAACTCCGGATCTTCACCGAGCCCCAGCAGGGGGCCAGTTACGAGACCCAGCTCGCGGTCGCCAAGGCGACCGAGGAGCTCGGTTTCGACGCGTTCTTCCGCTCGGACCACTTCGTCAAGATGGGCGACGTCACGGGCGAGCCGGGCCCGACCGACTCCTGGATCACCCTGGGCGCGATCGCCCGGGAGACCAGCCGCATCAGGCTCGGCACGCTGGTGACGGCCGCGACGTTCCGCCACCCCGGCCCGCTCGCGATATCGGTCGCGCAGGTCGACCAGATGAGCGGCGGGCGGGTCGACCTCGGCATCGGGACGGGCTGGTTCGAGCAGGAGCACACCGCCTACGGCATCCCGTTCCCGAGCCTGGGGGAGCGGTTCGAGCGGCTGGAGGAGCAGGTCCAGATCCTCAACGGGCTGTGGCGGACGCCGCCGGGGGAGACGTTCGCGTTCAGCGGCGAGCACTACACGCTCCTGGAGTCGCCGGCGCTGCCCAAGCCCGCCCAGGCGGGCGGCCCGCCGATCATCATCGGCGGGTTCGGGGCGAAGCGGACGCCGCGGCTGGCCGCCCGCTACGCCGACGAGTACAACGTCCCGTTCAAGCAGGTCGGGGAGACCGGTGAGGCGTTCGACCGGGTCCGCGCGGCGTGCGCCGACGCGGGCCGGGCCCGGCCGCCGATCTGCTCCGCCGCGCAGGTCGTGTGCTGCGGCCGGGACGAGGCCGAGCTGCGGCGCCGCGCCGACGCCATCGGGCGGGAGGTGCCGGAGCTGCGCGAGAACGGCCTCGCGGGCACCCCCGGCGAGCTGGTCGACAAGATCGGCCGGTTCGGCGAGCTGGGCGCCGAACGCATCTACCTGCAGGTCCTCGACATGCACGACCTCGACCATCTGGAGCTGCTGGCCTCCGAGGTCCTCGCGAAGGTCTGACGCGGGCGCGGCCCCGCGGCGGCGACGCCCGCCGCGGGCCGCCGTCAGGCGAAGGCGCTCTGGAACGCCACGGATTCGGGCCTCGGAAGGAGCCGGCCGCGCGGCCCGCCACCTGGGGAGTCCCGAGGGGGCGGGCCGGGGGAGGCCGTTCATCCGGCCGGTTCTGGAAAGCGGGTCAGGTCGAGAAGAGCATGTGGAACACGCCCGGCTGGCGGCGGTAGCCGCCGCGGTGGCCCCCGTGGTGATGGTGGTGCACCGCCGGGGCGGGAGCGGCGCCCCAGCCCGGTGCCGCGGCGGGCGGCGGCGCCGTCGGGGCCGCCCGGTACTGCGACTCCATGTTGCTCAGGGCCTCCAGCTCGCCGTAGTCGAGGAAGATGCCCCGGCAGCTGTCACATTGCTCGATGTGGACGCCGCTGCGGGTGTAGGTCCGCATCACGCCACGACACTTAGGGCAGTGCATCGCTTCGTCATCCTTCCGGTATGGATCCCCAGGTGAGGCTAAATGTAAGGCAGTTTTACCGCCACGTCATGCCGCGTCCCCCGCCGCGGAGATTCTCGTGCAGGCGTCGATCATGGCCTGCTCCGCCGATTCGAGCGGCCGATCTTCCCTTCTGGCGGATATGACGCACGTGGCGGCGATTTGGATCGCGAGACTTCGCGCCGGTATGTCGAGGTGCGTCCACGGATCGTCGCCCGCGGGCACGGCGGGGCCGCCCGCCGCCTGGTACGCGCCGAGGAAACGGCCCCAGTCCTCCGGGGGCAGGACGCCCGCCGAGTAGAGCGCCGCGGGCCGGGCCAGGTCCCATGCGGGGTCGCCGCCGCCGAGGTCCTCGATGTCGATGAGCCGCCACCGCCCGTCGGCCGCGCGGACCATCTGGCCGAGGTGCCAGTCCCCGTGGAGGAGCCGCTCGGCCGTCCGGGACGGCTCCGCGGACTCCCCGCGTATCCAGGAGGGGAGCGTCGCGAACGCCCGGCGGATCTCGGCTTCGGCGGACCCGCCGTCCAGGCGTGCGACCAGGCGTGCGACGCGGGTTGGACGTCCCCAGGAGGGCGCGCCGGGCGGAACCGGCGCCGAGTGGAGCTCCGCCAGGAGGCGTGCACCCTCTTTCCAGGGGAGGTCTCCCTGCGGGTCCACCGGCTCACCGAACGGGGAGACCGTGACCGTCCGGCCGGCCACGCTCAGCGGCGGCCCCAGCGGCGCGATCACCAGGTGCGGCAGGGTGCCGGCCAGCCGTATCCGCTCCTGGAGGGCCGGCCCGTTGTCGCGGTCGGCCTGGTGCGCCTTCACCACCACGTCCCCGACGCGGACCACCAGCACGCCGTGCCGGTCGTACAGCGTCACCCCCTCCGCCTGCGCGGGCGGCACGGCGCCGGCCGAGCCGCGCCCGATCTCGACGAGCCGGGCGAACAGCTCCGGCTGGACGGTCTGGATCTGCACCCGCCCAGTAAACACCCGGCGGGCGGGCCGGGGCCGGGCTATGTCGCCTGCGCGGAGGAGTCGCGGACCTCGTCGCGGAGCCGCTGCCGGACGACCTTGCCGACGAGGCTGCGGGGCAGGCTCGTGCGCGGGCGGAACTCGTCCGGCACCTTGTAGTGCGAGAGGTAGCGCTTGCAGTGCCGCCGCAGCTCGTCCGCCGAGAACGGGTAGGCGGGGTGTTCCACCACGTAGGCGATGACGCGCTCCCCGCGCCGGGGGTCCGGGACGCTGACGACGGCGCAGTCGTGGACGGCGGGGTGGCGGCGCAGGACCTTCTCCACCTCGCTCGGCGCGACCGTGAACCCGCTGACCTTGATCATGTCGCGCAGGCGCTCCAGGATGGTGAGGAAACCCTGCTCGTCCATCACGGCGATGTCACCCGTGCGCAGCCAGCCCTTGGAGAGGGCCTGCGCGGTCGCGAGGGGCGCGTTCCAGTAGCCGACGAACACCTGCGGCCCCCGCACGACGAGCTCGCCGGGCTCGCCGGGCGGCAGCACCTTCGTCGGCTCGTCCGGGTCGACGATGACGACGTCGGTCATGGGCAGCGGCAGGCCGACGGTGAGATTCCGGGCCCGGCCGTCCAGCGGGTTGCCGGCGACGGCCGGGGACGCCTCGGTGAGCCCGTAGCAGTTGATCAGCCCGCGGGCGCCGAGCCGGCCGAGCCGGTCGATGGTGCCCTGGCCGAGGCCCATCGCCCCGGAGATGTAGACGCGCAGGGAGCTCAGGTCGGACGGCTGGAAGCGCGGGCTGTCCAGCACCTTCTCGTACAGGGTCGGGACGCCGGGGAAGATCGTCGGCCGGTACTTGCGGATCGCGGTGAGGACCATGTCGCCGTCGTAGCGGGGGAGCAGCACCACCGCCCCGGCCGTCATCATCGGCGCGACGAGGCAGCTCATCAGCCCGAACGAGTGGAACAGCGGCAGCACGGCCAGCGTCACGTCCGCGCCGGGCCGCCCGCCGACGTCCCAGGCGTGCTGCTGGCACGCGTTGGCGATGAGGTTGCGGTGCGTCAGCATCGCGCCTTTGGGACGGCCCTCCGTCCCGCCGGTGTACTGGATGGCCGCGAGCTGCCGGGACGGCTCCATCGGCAGCTGCGCCACCCGCCGCTGCGGGGCGCGCTGCAGCTCCCGGAACGGGACGACGTGCGGATCCGGGGGGACGTCCGCGGTGATGGCCGCGCGCCGCCGCTGCATCTGCACCAGCGGCAGCCGCAGCGCGGCCTTCCGGGACGCCGGCATGTAGTCGATCAGCGACGTGACCACGATCCGCTCCAGCGGCAGGCTGGCCCGCACGGCCTTCACCGTCGCGTAGGAACGATCCAGCACCACCGCCACCCTGGCGCCGCAGTCCGCGAGCTGATGCAGCATCTCCTCCTCGGTGTACAGCGGGTTGTGCTGCACCACGATGGCGCCGCGGCGGAGGACGCCGAAGAACGCGATGACCTGCTGCGGGCAGTTGGGGAGGATCAGCGCGACCCGGTCGCCGGGCTGGACGCCGAGCCGGTGGAGGCCGTCGGCGAACCGGTCCACGGCCTCGCGCAGCTCCCGGTAGGAGATCTCCCGGCCGAAGAAGATCAGGGCGGGCCGGCGCGGATACCGCTCCGCGGCGTCGTCGAGCAACTGCGTGACGGGGATGTCCGGGATGTTGAGATCGCCGGGCACACCGGGCGGATACGACCGCCGCCACGGAGCAGATCGTTGTGACGAGTGCCACATAGAAGACGATTCAACCATCAATCGGGCGTCCGCGCCGCCGCTTCACGATCTTCATGGTCGCCCTGACCCGCGGCGGACCGTGGGGCCGGGGCCGGACCCGGGGCCCCGAACATACTGCATCGGCCCCGCCGCGCGAAGGCCCGTCCGCCACGCGGTGCGGGGCCGATGCAGACTAGGGCGGGCCCGGGACCATCCGGGGCGAAGCGGTTGAGTGCGCGCGCACCGCGCCCTCTACCCTGGGCACACCGATCAAGAAGGGACCGGCCAGATCGCTGCACACGGGAACACACCGGCCGCGGGGCCGCGCGGCCGTGCCGCGGACGCCCGCCCCATGATCGCGCCGATGCCGCTGACGACCCCGGTCCGCCCGTACGACTGGGGGTCGCGCACCGCGCTGCCCGACCTGCTCGGCACCGAGCCGACCGGCGGCCCGCAGGCCGAGCTGTGGGCGGGCGCGCATCCCGCCGCGCCGTCCTCGGTCGATGGGACGCCGCTGAACGTGCTCATCGACGGCGACCCGATCGGGATGCTGGGCGAGCGCTCGGTGAAGCGCTTCGGGCCGGCGCTGCCCTACCTGCTCAAGGTGCTGGCCGTCGAGAAGCCCCTTTCCCTCCAGGTGCATCCGACGATGGCGCAGGCCGAGGCGGGATTCGCCGCCGAGGAGGAGCGCGGCGTCCCCCTCGACCATTTCACCCGCGCCTACAAGGACCCTTACCACAAGCCGGAGATGGTCTGCGCGCTCACCGATTTCCACGGGCTGTGCGGCTTCCGCGACCCCGCCGGGACCGCCGACCTGCTGGAAAGCCTCGGCGTGCCGGAACTGCGTCCGTGGATCGAAACGCTCCGCACCGAGCCTGCCGCGGACGCGCTGCGCACCGTCCTCACGCAAATGCTGGACGCGGGATCGCGCCCCATTCAGGCCGCGGTCGAACCGGCCCTGACCTCGGTATACGCGGACATAGCCCGTGCGCACCCGGGCGATCCCGGTGTCCTCGCGGCCCTGCTGCTGAACCATGTCGAACTGGCGCCCGGCCAGGCGCTCTTCCTGGACGCGGGCGTCCCGCACTCCTATCTGCGCGGCCTCGCGATCGAGGTCATGGCCAATTCCGACAACGTGCTGCGCTGCGGGCTCACCGGAAAGCACATCGACGTTCCGGAACTGGTGCGCGTGGTGAGTTTCGTCCCGTCCGTGCCCGCCAGGGTCGAACCCGCGGCCGGATTCCGGTACTGTCCCAATACGGATGAATTCTCCCTTATCCGACATGACCTGACCGCCGACCCGGACGACCTGGCCCCCGGCGTTCCGCAGACGCTGCTGTGCCTGGAAGGCGAAGCCCATCTCACGACAGACCGCACCTTGACCCTCACCCGAGGCGAAGCCGCCTTCATTCCCGCCGGCGCCCCCGCAGTCCGTCTGACCGGAAGGGGCGTCCTCTACCGCGTGATCCCCGCGATCCCATGACGGTCCTCGCCCTCGACATCGGCGGCACCAAGTTCGCGATCGCCCGTGTCGCCGCCGATGGAACGTTCCTTGACCGCGCCGAGCACCCGGTCGGCCAGTCGCCCACCGCCACCCTCCGCGGCCTCGTCGCCGACTTCGCCGGCCCCGGCCTGGCCGCTGTCGGCATCGGCTCGGCGGGCCCCATCGACGCGGCCGCCGGTACGGTCAGCCCGATCAACATCCCGCGCTGGCGCGACTTCCCGCTGGTCGCGACCGTCCAGCGGTTCGTGCCCGGCGTCCCGGTCGCCCTCGCGGGCGACGCCCAGTGCATGGCCCTCGGCGAATGGTGGCGCGGCGGCCGCACCTGCTCGTCCCTCCTCGGCATCGTCGTGTCGACCGGCGTCGGCGGCGGCCTCGTCATCGACGGCCGCCCCTGGACGGGCCGCACCGGCAACGCCGGCCACATCGGCCACGTCATCGTCGAACGCGACGGCGAACCCTGCGTCTGCGGCGCCCGCGGCTGCCTGGAGACGATCGCCTCGGGCCCCGGCATGGTCCGCTGGGCCCTCGCCCAGGGCTGGACGCTCGCGGCCGGCCGCCCGGACGCGCGCGCCCTCACCGCCGCCGCCCGCGACGGCGCGCACATCCCCCTCGCCGCGTTCGCCCGCACCGGCGCCGCGCTCGCCACCGCGATCCTCAACACCGCCGCCGTCCTCGACGTCCGCGACATCGTCATCGGCGGCGGCCTCGCCGCCGCCGGCGACATCCTCCTCAACCCCATCCGCACCACGATCGCCGCACGCGCGGGCATGCCCTACCTGCGCGACCTGGAGGTCTCGGCGACCACCCTGCACCGCGACGCCGGCCTCCACGGCGCCGCCGCCCTCGCCCTCCGCACCGCCGGCGAACCCCTCCGCGAACACTCCTGACCGCCCGCGGCCGGCTACCCGTCCGAGGGGTGAGCAGCGCGTCATGCGCGGCGGGTCCTACCTGTGCCATCACTCGTACTGCCACCGCTACCGGTGGCGGCACGTTCGTCGAACACACCGGAGTCGACCTCGGGAAACCTCGGCTTCCGCTGCGCCAACGACGCACCGGGCCGAGCCCGGCCCGTGCGGGGGCCGGATAAGTCTCGCTCAGGGCTTCCTTAACGCGGGCATAAGCGGGTGTGCCGGGGGGCGGGCGAGGTGCGAGGTTCGTGGCGTGGCAATCGAGCTCGCCGCCCCCGCGGGGCGGAGGGCCGCTCGCTGGACGTAAAGGATTGCGAATGGGCAAGCACACCGGTTCGTTGGCCCCCGGGCTGCCGGGGGAGCGGGCGCGTCCCGCGGTGGTCGCCCGGGCCTTCCAGACCCTGCCGTCCGCGCACCGCGAGATCCTCACCGAGACGGTCTTCCGCGACCGCTCGGTCAACGAGGCCGCCGCGACGCTGGGGGTGCCCGTGGACGTGGTCAAGGTCCGCGTCTACCACGCCCTCCGCGCCCTCAACACGGCTCTCAGCGCCCCGCACCCGATGATGTGACGGCCGGCGCCCGTTAAATGGGTTGCCGGGGTGAAATCGTCCCGGCACCATGGATGTCGCAGGAGCCGAGACCGACAAGGAGGGTGAGATGCGCGGGCATCGAATGCACGGTCGCAGCCTTTCCGGTCTCGGGAGCCGCCGACGAACGTGAGCCGCACGTTCTGACGCCGACCGCCCCGGAGACCGTGGGCGGTCTTTTTCTTTTCCCGGAGGGTTGGCCGAGTGGAAAGGCAGCGGCTTGCTAAGCCGTGGTCAGGGTCATCCCTGCGCGAGTTCGAATCTCGCACCCTCCGCGCCGAGTAGGGACGCTGGTGCGTCCGACGGTCTCATAAACCGTGACAGGCAGGTTCGATTCCTGCACTCGGCACGATCGGAACAGGTCTCCGTGGCGCAGTGGAGAGCGCGCCGGGTTGCGGACCCGGAGGACGCAAGTTCGAATCTTGCCGGAGACACGGCCTTCGTAGTGTGGTGGCCTGCACGCCAGGTTGTGGTCCTGGAGGTACCGGTTCGATCCCGGTCGAAGGCCCTTTTCGGAAAACGGGCGCCGGCAGAAATTGCCGAGGGGCTGGGTGGGCCTTGCGTTGTATTGATCAACGCTGGAAAGGTCTCAGGCATGCCCAAGGTGATGCGGTCCGGCCTGCTCGCGATCGGTGTGCTGGCGGCGCTCGTGGGCGCCGCGCAGGGCGTCCCCGTCCAGGCGGAACCCGGCCCCGCCGGCCACCTCGACCCGCGGCTGCCGGTCGCGGAGCGGGTCGAGGACCTGCTCGGCCGGATGAGCCTGGACGACAAGCTCGGCCAGATGACGCAGCCCGAGCGCCGGTACATCACCCCGGAGGAGGTCACCCGGTACCGGATCGGCTCGGTGCTGTCGGGCGGCGGGTCGGCGCCCACCCCGAACACGCCGGAGCGGTGGGCGGACATGTACGACACGTTCCAGCGGGCGGCGCTCGCCGGGCCGCTGCGCGTCCCGCTGCTGTACGGGGTGGACGCGGTGCACGGCCACAACACCGTGGTCGGCGCGACGATCTTCCCGCACAACATCGGGCTCGGCGCGACCCGCTCCCCGGCGCTGGTCCGCGAGATCGGCGCCGCGACGGCCCGCGAGATGGCCGGGACGGGCATGGACTGGAACTTCGCGCCCTGCGTGTGCGTGGCCCGCGACGACAGGTGGGGCCGTACGTACGAGTCGTTCGGCGAGGTGCCGGAGCTGCCGGCGAAGATGACGACGATCATCGACGGGCTGCAGGGGGACGACCTGGGCGGCGCAACATCCGTCCTGGCGACGGCGAAGCACTTCGTCGGAGACGGCGGCACCGCGGACGGCGACGACCGCGGCGACGCGAAGATCTCCGAGGCGGAGCTGCGCGAGGTGCATCTGCCGCCGTTCCGCGCGGCCGTGGAGCGCGGGGTCGGCTCGGTCATGGTCTCCTACAGCTCGTGGAACGGGCTGAAGATGCACCAGAACCGGTACCTGATCACGGACGTGCTGAAGGGTGAGCTGGGCTTCACCGGGTTCGTCGTGTCGGACTACAACGGCATCGACGAGATCGACGGCCGGCCCGGATTCACCAGGGACGAGGTCGCCGCGGCCGTCAACGCGGGCATCGACATGGTGATGGTGCCGATCGAGTGGCGCCGGTTCATCGACTACCTGCGCGAGGCCGTGCGGGACGGCGACGTCCCCATGTCCCGCATCGACGACGCGAACCGGCGCATCCTGGCCAAGAAGGTCGAGCTGGGCCTGTTCGAGCGTCCCATGGCCGACCGGGCGTACCTGGAGACGGTCGGCGGCGCCGAGCACCGCGAGCTGGCCAGGAGGGCGGTCGCCCGGTCGCAGGTGCTGCTGAAGAACGACGGCGTGCTGCCGCTGGACGCCGAGGACAAGATCTTCGTGGCGGGCGGCGCCGCGCACGACATCGGCGTCCAGTCCGGCGGCTGGACGATCACCTGGCAGGGCGAGCCGGGCCCGATCACGCCGGGCACGACGATCCTGGAGGGCATCCGCGGCGCGGCGGCGGCGGTCGACTACGACGCGGACGGCGGCGGCGTCGACGATTCCTACGACGCGGCCATCGCGGTCGTCGGAGAGAAGCCGTACGCGGAGCACCACGGCGACCTGACCGGCGACATGGGGCTCGACGCGGGCGACCTGAAGACGATCGAGCGGCTGCGCGAGGCCGGCGTCCCGGTGGTCGTGGTGCTGGTGTCGGGCCGCCCGCTGGACATCGCCGACGAGCTGCCCGGGTGGGACGCGC
Source organism: Actinomadura sp. GC306 (assembly GCF_004348665.1). Classification (GTDB taxonomy): domain Bacteria; phylum Actinomycetota; class Actinomycetes; order Streptosporangiales; family Streptosporangiaceae; genus Spirillospora. Next base: position 17,406 of record NZ_SMKM01000096.1, read on the forward strand.
TGCTCGCCGCGTGGCTTCCGGGCACCGAGGGCGCCGGTGTCGCCGACGTCCTGTTCGGTGAGGCCGAGCCCACCGGCCGCCTGCCCGTGACATGGATGCGCGACAGCGCCCAGCAGCCCATCAACCGGGGCGACGGCAAGACGCCCCTCTTCCCGTTCGGCTACGGCCTCACCTACGGCTGACCGGCTAGGGCGTCAGCGGGGCGTTGAAGGACCAGCCCTTGGCGAGCAGGTCGTCGGTCGCCGCGACGGCCGCGGCGAGGCGCTCTTCGTGGGGGCCCGCCACGGTGATGTGCGGCAGGCCCCGGTCTTCGAGTTCCTCCTGGAAGCGTCCCGACATCCACGACCTGATCGACTCCCCGTCGCGCCAGCCGTCCTGCTCGAACGGGACGCCCTCCGGCGACGTGATGATCCACAGGTGGTGCGGGACGCGCCCGTGCACCGCCTCCACGTCCGGCGCCGGGGCGCCGAGGTAGCGCTCGTGCCAGACGGCGGTCGCCAGCGCGTCAGTGTCGCAGACCAGCAGCGGTGAGCCCGACCGCGCGGCGGCGTCCTCCAGCGCGGCGTGGTGCTCGGCGATCCGGGTGAAGTCGGCCGGCTCCCACCGCAGGCCGTCCAGCCACAGGGACGGGTCGCCGGTCTCGCGGCGGGCCGCGGCGAGCTTCTCCTCGGTATGGGTGCGCCCGTACTCGGGCACCCAGCGCGTCGCCGCCCACACGCCGCCGCGCCCGGCGTAGTGCGCCGCCAGCGCGCGGGCCAGCGTCGTCGTGCCGGTCGATTCGGCGCCGGTCACCACGACCCGGCGCGCCAGGTACGCCCGGACGGCCGGTGCCAGGAACTCCCAGTGCGCTGCGGGGTCGTCGCGGACGGCGGTTCCGCTGACCGGGAAGCGCTCCCGCGGCGGGTCCACCGGCACGTGGACGGCGGCGAACCGCGCCGCCAGCTCGGGTCCGTACGCCTCGGAGCTGAACACCGCGTCCACCGGCGGGACGGGCACGCCGAGCCCCGACCGCATCGCCAGGCCCGCCCGGAACGCGGCGACGTGCGCCGACCAGAGCTCGTCCGACCCGTAGTCGATCTCCGCGTCGTCCACCACGGGGAAGACCTCCACGTGCGGCTGCGGGTGCGCCTCGCGGAGCCACGCCGCCCGCAGCGGGAGCGGGATGCTCTCGACGCTGGACGCGGCCACGACCACGCTGACCCGCGCGCACGCCGCCGCGGCGGCGTCGATGAGGTGGCGGTGGCCGGTGTGCGGCGGGTAGAACTTGCCGATCACCAGCCCGTGCATGTACGTCATGCCGCCGCCGCAGCGGACTCGCCGGCCGTCCGGGCCCGGTGATCGCGGCGCCAGGCGCGCAGGCCGAACACGCACAGCGTCAGGAAGACGACGTACAGGACGCCGGTCAGCTTCAGGTCCTTGTGGAAGTACAGCGGGATGTAGATCAGGTCCGCGGTGATCCACAGCCACCACGTCTCCAGCAGCTTGCGCGACTGGCCGTAGACGGCCATGAGTGAGATGGAGGTGGTGAGGGCGTCCCAGAAGGCCACCGTGGAGTCCGTCCAGACCGTTAGCGCCCACGTCAGGAACGCGGTGGCGGCCGCACCCGCCGCGAGGAGGGCCGCCCACTCCTCCCGGCGTGTGCGCCGCACCGGGAGGTTGTCGCGGCCGTCCCCGCCGTAGAGCCACATCCACCATCCGTAGAGCTGGAGGCCGATGTAGAAGACCTGCAGCCCGGAGTCGGCGTAGAGGCCGCCGTCCAGGAACACGAGGCCGAGCAGGATCACGTTGGCGATGCCGATCGGCCAGTTCAGGATGTTCTGCCGGACGACGAGCCACACGTTGACCGCGCCGGTCCCGAAGCCGAGCAGCTCCGCCCAGGTGGTGGGCACCGTGCCGAGGTGGAAGGCGGGGTCGAGCAGGGGGCCCAGCGGAACGTCGACCGACATAACCGCAATGATCACATCTCGTCAAAGAGACGACAAGGGGTGGGGCCCCGTGTGCGCCGTCAGCGGCGGCCGCCGAACGTCCAGGCGTGGACCTCGATGGCGGCGTAGGCGCCGGCGGTCAGGACGGCGCGTGCCGCATCGGGGCCGGGCGCCCGGAGCAGCGCCGCCGTGCCGAGCCAGGCCGCGCCGTCGTCGGACAGGAGCGGCCCGTACGCGATCAGCTCGTCCCGGCCGGCCGGGACGTCCAGGTCGGCGGGCCCGCCCGCGCCGAGGCCGAGCACCAGGAACCGGTCGCCGTCCGCCGGGCCGCCGGGGAAGTCCCACATCGTGCGGCCGAGCGCGTTGCGCCAGCGGCGCAGCAGCACGTCCCGGTACGCCCCGGCCTGGTAGCAGGGCTCGTCGAAGGCGAACGCGCGGGCGGCCGCCGGGTCCGGCAGGTCGACGATGTGCACGCTGCCGGTGAGCGTGTCGCCGCCGGGCCCGAAGGTCGGGCCGCGGGCGGTCATCCGCTCCGCGTACCTGTCCATGTAGGACCAGTGCTCCTCCAGCATCGCGCGGCGCAGATCCGCCGAGCCGGGGCGGTCGCGGTGGTAGCAGAAGAAGTCCATCCGGACATTCTCCACCGCCAGGCGGTCCGCGAACCGGGCGGCGGTCGCGCCGTTCCGCTCCCGCGGGACGTAAAGCCGCCGGATGCGGGCAAGGGCATCCCCATGACGGACCGGACCCCCGTGGACGAGCACCCGGCACCGGGCACTCCCGCACCCCGCGGCGCGCTCCTCGGCGCCATGTTCCTGATGGCCACGAGCGCCATCGGCCCCGGCTTCATCACCCAGACCACCGTGTTCACCGCCCAGCTCGGCGCCGCGTTCGCGTTCGCGATCCTCGTCTCGCTGCTGGTGGACATCGCGATCCAGCTCAACGTGTGGCGCGTCGTCGGGGTGTCCGGCATGCGCGCCCAGGAACTCGCCAACCGCGTCCTGCCGGGCGCGGGCTACGGCCTCGCCGCGCTGGACATCTTCGGCGGGCTGGTCTTCAACATCGGCAACATCGCCGGGACGGCCCTCGGCCTGAACGCGCTGCTCGGCCTGGACGTCAAGATCGGCGGCGGCATCTCCGCGCTCGTCGCCATCGCGGTCTTCCTGAGCCGGCGCGCCGGGGTCGCGATGGACCGCATCGTCGTCCTGCTCGGCGGCGCCATGATCCTGCTGACGCTGTACGTGGCGTTCGTGTCCGACCCGCCCCTCGGCGAGGCGCTGAAGCAGAGCGTCGCCCCCGAGACCGTCGACTTCCTGGTCATCACCACCCTGATCGGCGGGACGGTCGGCGGCTACATCACCTACGCCGGCGCCCACCGCATGGTCGACTCCGGGCTGACCGGCCCCGGGAACGTGCGGCAGATCAACCGCAGCGCCGTCAGCGGCATCCTCATCACCGGGCTGATGCGGGTGCTGCTGTTCCTCGCCGTCCTCGGCGTCGTCGCGGGCGGCGTGACCCTCGCCAAGGAGAACGCCCCCGCCTCCGCGTTCGAGCACGCGGCGGGCGAGGCCGGGCTGCGCCTCTTCGGCCTGATCATGTGGTCGGCCGCGGTGACGTCGGTGATCGGCGCGTCCTACACCTCGGTGTCGTTCCTGGTGTCGTTCTCGTCCTTCGTCGAGCGGCACCGCAACCGCCTGGTCGTGGCGTTCATCCTGGTGTCCGCCGCGGTGTACCTGGCCCTCGGGACGGCCCCGGCCAAGCTGCTCGTCCTCGCCGGCGCGCTGAACGGGCTGATCCTGCCGTTCGGCCTCGCCGTCCTGCTGTGGGCGGCGGCCCGCCGCCGCGACCTCCTCGGCGGCTACCGGTACCCGGTCTGGCTGCTCGCCGTCGGCGCCGCGGCCTGGCTGCTCGCGCTCTACCTGGGCTACAACTCCCTGTCCGGCCTGGACGACCTATGGCGATGAGAAGGTTTTCCGGGTTCCTTCCGGGAAGCGGGAACCATCGGGCGGGGCCGGGGCGTTACCCCTACAGGTCCCCCGGCTTCGGCTTGGATGCGGACCTTCCGGGTCGTGCGGCGCCTGGCGTGGGGGTGTCGGGCGCCGCAGACCCGGACTTTCTCCGGAGGGCGATTCCGTGACCGCGCCGATGGACCCCGCCCAGATC
>NZ_SMKM01000097.1 GCF_004348665.1 Actinomadura sp. GC306
CACCACCCACCCCCACCACCCCCGTTGACTTGCGGCGTGTTGTTGTTATGACAGCCCCGAAAACAACAACACGCCGCAAGTCAACGAAGTCGCCCCAACGCGATCACGTCCGAAGGCAGGGGCGAGCCGAAGCGCACCGACACCAGCCACCACACCAGCCCCGCACAGACCTCAACGCCTGCGATCGCGTCCGAAGGCAGGTTCCGAGCCCGCGAGAAACCTGATCGCGCAGCGAGCCCCCAGGGCGAGCCGGAGCAATGCAGCGACCACAGGCAGCTCCGCCGAAGCGCACCAACACCAGCCACCACACCAGCCCCGCACCGACCTCAACGCCTGCGATCGCGTCCGAAGGCAGGTTCCGAGCTTGCGAGGAACCTGATCGCGCAGCGAGCCCCCAGGGCGAGTTCGGAGCGATGCAGCGATCGCGCGCAGCGCCCGCCGAAGGAAGGCGCCCCAGCGCCTGACGCCAAGGGCGCTGCAATACTGCACTGATGACAACGGATCTGGTCCCCGCCCCGGCCGTTGGAGCACGGCGGCGGCCGCCCCCGCTCCGGGAGTGGCTGGCGCCGGCGATTCCGGGGAGTCCGCTGCTGGCCTGGGTCGGGCCGCTGCTGGTGACGCTGTTCGCGGGTTTCCTGCGGTTCGACGGCCTGGGTACGCCGAAGGCGGTCGTCTTCGACGAGACGTACTACGCGAAGGACGCGCTAGCGCTGCTGGAGTTCGGCTGGGAGCGCAACACCGTCGAGAACGCCGACAAGATGCTGATCGCGGACCCGGACGCGAACATCTGGGCGGAGGGTGCGGCGTTCGTGGCGCATCCGCCGTTCGGCAAGTGGATGATCGCGATCGGCGAGTGGATGTTCGGGGCGACGCCGTTCGGGTGGCGGTTCGTGCCCGCGCTCGTCGGGACGCTGTCGGTGCTGATCCTGTGCCGGCTGGCGCGCCGGATGACCGGGGCGACGCTGCTGGGCTGTGCGGCGGGGCTGCTGCTGGCCCTGGACGGGCTGCATTTCGTGACGAGCCGGGCGGCGCTGCTGGACATTTTCGTGATGTTCTGGATCCTCGCGGGGTTCGCGTGCCTGGTGAACGACCGGGACCGGTCCCGCCGCGTCCTCGCCGAGAAGATGGAGGGCGGGCACGGTTCGGCGCACGGGCCGTTCCTGGCGCACGGGTGGCGGTATGCGGCGGGCGTCTGCCTGGGGCTGGCCTGCGCGACGAAGTGGACGGGCCTGTTCTATGTCGCCGCGTTCGGGCTGATGGTCGTGCTGTGGGACTACGGGGCGCGGCGCGCGGCGGGGGTCCGGTCGCCGTTCGCGGGGACGATGCTGCTGGAGGCGGTTCCGGCGTTCGTCCAGCTCGTGGTGGTGGGGCTGGTGACGTACCTGGCGACCTGGTGGGGGTGGATCTTCAGGCCGGGCGGCTGGGGACGCGGCGACGCGGCGGATTTCGTGCTGTGGCGCCCGTTCGAGGCGCTGCCGGACCTGTGGCGCTACCACGGGCAGATGCTCGGTTTCCACAGCGGGCTGGACGACGAGCATCCGTACCAGTCGTGGCCGTGGGACTGGCCGATCCTGCGGCGTCCGGTCGCGTTCTTCTACAACGAGCCGGAGAACGCCTGCGGGGCGTCGCGCTGCTCCCGCGAGATCCTCGGGATCGGGACGCCGGCGCTGTGGTGGGGTGCGATCGCCGCGCTGATCGCGGTCGCGTTCATCTGGCTGGTGCTGCGGGACTGGCGGGCCGGGGCGATCGTGCTGGGGTTCCTCGCCGGGTGGCTGAGCTGGTTCCCGTCGGCGTTCAACGAGCGGACGATGTTCCTGTTCTACGCGACGCCGCTGATCCCGTTCATGGTGCTGGCGGTCGTCCTCGTGCTGGGCTACCTGATAGGGCCCGCGCCGGCGCCGGTGAAGGGCGCGCACCTGGCGGGGGCCGACGGCGAGCCGGGTGATCCGGACGAGGCGGGGGCGAGCCTGGCCGAGCCCCCGGGGACGGGAGCTCGGCGGCTGCTCGGTGCCGCGGCGGCGGGGGCGTTCGTGCTGGTGGTGCTGGCGAACTTCGCGTACTTCCACCCGATCCTGTCGGCCGAGACGATCCCCTACGACGACTGGCACGACCGGATCTGGTTCCAGTCCTGGGTCTGATCCGCGGCGGTGCCGGCGTGCACCGGTGCGGGACGCAGCGTCCGGGCTCCGAGCAGGCAGAGGGCCAGGGCGAGGACGCCGCCCGCTCCGGCCCCGGCGAAGGCGCCGGGCACGCCTGCGACGTCCTGCCCGATGCCGGACACGAAGGAGCCGAGGGAGCTTCCCGCGCCGATCGCGGCGACGATCCAGGCGAACGCCTCGGTGACGGTCCCCTCGGGGGCGAGCCGGTCGACGAGCGCGAAGCTGCACGCCAGCACGGGCGCGAGGAAGATGCCGCTGACGAACGCGAGCACCGACATCGCGGGCAGGCCGGGTGCGAGGACGAGCGGGGCGTATCCGGCGGCGAGCGCGGCGAGGAGCCACGGCAGCCGCCGGTTCGGTTCGCCGGCCCACGGCCGGGCGCCGTAGACGAGCCCGCCGATGAGCGCGCCGCCGGCCATGAACGCCAGCAGCAGCCCGGACGCCAGGTCGCTGCCGTACCGTTCGGCGTAGGCGACGACGGCGACGGCGTAGACGCCGAGCGCGATCCCGGCGCAGCCGAGCGACAGCAGCAGGATCCGCAGGCCCGGTGAGCGCAGCGGCCCGGCCCAGTCGGCGGCGCGCGGCCGGCCCCGCCAGCGGCGGGACGGCCCGGACAGCGCGACGACCAGCGTCCCGGCGATGCCGAGCGCGCCGGTGAGCAGCAGCGCGGTCTCGGTGTTCACGACGGCGGCGGCGACGACGAGCAGCGGGCCGACGGTGAAGAGGAGTTCCTGGGCGGCGGCGTCCAGCGCGTAGGCGGCGTCGACCTGCTCCTGCCCGTCGAGGACGTCCGGCCACAGGGCGCGCAGCCCGGCCTCAAGCGGCGGGGTCGCGAATCCGGCGAGGACGACCGCGGTGACGGACAGCGGCAGCGGGCCGGCCCCTGTCGCGGCGAGCATGCCGAAGCCCGCGGCGGAGGCGACGGCGGCGGGGAGCAGGACGACGGGCTGGCCGAGCCGGTCCATGGCGCGGCCGAGGACGGGCTGGCCCGCGGCCGTCGCCAGGCCGAGGAGCGCGGCGAGCGTCCCGGCGAGGGGGTACCCGCCGCCGTCCGCGCGGACGTGCAGCACGACGGCGAGCATCCCCATCCCGTTGGGGAGCCGGCCGAGGAGGGTTCCGCCGAGCAGGCGCGCGGCGAACGGCCGCCGGAGGAAGACGACATAGCCGCGCATGGGGGGAACCGCCGTTCAGTCATACGTATTACCTGATGCGTCATACGTACCACGTCGGTGCGGTCCGGCTCTACCCTGAATTCGTCCAAGGCGCCCGAAGGGGAGGAACATGTGTCGTTAGCCGGCCGTCCCACCAGCAAGGACGTCGCCCAGGAGGCCGGGGTCTCGCAGTCCACGGTCTCGCTCGTGCTGGGCGGGAAGTGGGCGGGCCGGGTCTCCCCCGCCACCGCGCACAGCGTCCGCAGCGCGGCCGAACGCCTCGGCTACCGGCCCAACCAGGCCGCCCGGAACCTGCGCCTCGGCACCACCCGGACCGTCCTGCTGATGGTGCCGACGCTGAGCGCGCCGTTCTTCGGCCCCGTCTACACGGGCGCGGCGCGGGTCGCGGCCAGGAACGGCTTCGGCGTGGTCGTCTCGACGTGGCCGGACGACGCGGTCGGCCCCGCCGACAGCCCGTTCGCCGCGCCGGACGAGGCGATCGACGGCATCCTCGCGTCCTCGATGGCCGTGGACGCGCTCGGCGGGTTCCGCGGCACGCCCGCGGTCATGCTCGACAGCGGCCCCGCCGGCGGACCGGACGGCGAGCGCGTCCCCACGGTCGACTTCGGCGTCGCCGACGGCATGCGCGCGATCGCGGCGCACCTCGCCGCCCTCGGCCACCGCCGGATCGGGCACGTCGGCGCGGCCGTCGACCAGTGGACGTTCCACGCCCGGGGCGACGCCCTCGCGTCCGCCGCCGCGGCCCTGCCCGGCGGCGTCCTCACCCGCGCCACCTGCGCGATCGACGTCACCTCCGCCAAGGAGGCCGCCGGGCGGCTGCTCGACGCCCCGGAACGTCCGACCGCGCTCGTCTGCGACGACGACCTGATCGCCGCGGGCGCCTACAAGGCGGCACGGGCCCGGGGCCTGGACGTCCCCGCGGACCTGTCGGTCACCGGGTTCGACGACGTCCTGCTCGCGACCGCACTGGAACCGGAACTGACCACCGTCCGGCTCCCGGCCGAGGAACTCGGCGCACAAGGCATGACGACCCTGCTCGACCTCCTCTCCGGCGGGCGCCCAAGCCCCCGCGTCCTGCCCGGCGAACTCGTCGTCCGGGAGTCCACGGCCCCGCCGCCACCTGACCCGCCTGACCCGCCGTCCACCTGAACCGGCCGCCCGCACCGCCCAGCGGGGTTGGACATCGGGTTCGCGGCTCTGATCTTCTTTCCGGATGAAGGCAAAGGCTCCCCGGTGCCGGGCACTGCTCGGAACCGCCTTGCTCGTCCTCGCCGCCCTCACCGCCTGCGGTGACTCCGACGGCACCGCGACGAGCGCGCAGCCGCAGGGTGGCGGCGTGTCCCGCATGCCGGCATCCGCAGCGCCGCCCCTTGCGTCCGCGCCGAATGTGACGGAGCAGATCAGCCGACTGGAGAAGGCCCGGGACATGCGGATCGGCGCCTACGCCCTCGACACCGGCACCGGCCGGGCCGTCGGCCACCGGGCGGACGAGGCGTTCCCGTTCGCCTCGACGTTCAAGGCGATGGCGTGCGGCGCGGTCCTGCGCAAGGCCCGCAACTCCGACCCTGGGCTGCTGGACCGCGTCATCCGCTACAAGGAGAGCGACCTCAGCGCCCACTCCCCCGTCACCGAGAAGCACGTGAAGACCGGCATGACCGTCGCCGACCTCTGCCACGCGACGATCACACAGAGCGACAACACGGCGGGGAACCTCGTCCTGAAGCAGATCGGCGGCCCCGCCGGGCTGACCCGCTTCCTCCGCTCGCTCGGCGACCAGGTCACCCGCTCCGACCGCTGGGAACCGGACCTCAACGACTGGCGGCCGGGTCAGAAACTCGACACGACCGCCCCCCGGCCCTGGGCCGGTGACCTGCGAGCCCTCACCGTGGGCGATGCCCTCGTCCCCGCGGACCGCAAGCAGTTGATCGGCTGGCTGAAGGCCACCGTGACCGGGGACGCGCGCATCCGCGCAGGACTGCCGCACGGCTGGAGGGCCGGCAACAAGACCGGCACCGCCGGCGCGTACGGCTCCGCCAACGACATCGCCATCGCCTGGCCGCCATCCGGCGCCCCGGTCATCATCGCGATCCTGACGACCAAACGAACCCCGGACGCCGAGCCTGACGAACAGGCGATAGCGAGAACGACCACAATTCTCATCCGCGCCCTGCGCCCCGGGGGGCGACCCCGGGGTCAGAGGGCTCTTAGGAACTTCGCGGCTATGGGGGCGGCGGCTTCGGCGCCGGTGCCGCCGTCTTCGACTATGACGGCGAAGGCGATGTCCTTGCGGTAGCCGATGAACCAGGCGTGGGTCGGGGGTTCCTCGCCCGAGCCGAACTCGGCGGTGCCGGTCTTGCCGGCGGTTCCGGACGGGAAGCGGACGTCGGACGCGGTGCCCTCGCTCACCACGGCGGGCATCAGGACCTGGAGTGCCTTCTCGACCGCCGGCTCCAGTTTCTTCGGTGGCACCGGCTTGCGGCCGTTCGCGTCCAGGGCCTTCGGGGCGAGGGCCGCGTCGACGATGCGGGGCGAGTGCCAGGTGCCGTCCGCCGCCGCGGCGGCGACGCTCGCCATGTTGAGCGGACTCGTGAGCACCTGTCCCTGGCCGAACGACGCGGCGGCCAGGGCGGTGTCGTCCTTGGTCTGCGGGAACGCGGCGCGGACGGCGGGGAGCCCCGCGATGATCGGGACGTTGAACCCGAACTGGCCGGCGACCTCCGTGAGGCGCTTCTCGCCGAGCCTGTCCACGGCCAGGCGCGCGAAGGTGGTGTTGCACGAGTGCGCGAACGCCTCGCGGAACGGGATCCTCCCGAACTCCTCGTCCTCGTAGTTGCGGAACGAGCGGCCGCCGATCGTGGTCGTGGCGGGGCAGCCGACGCCCGTGTTCACGCCCACTCCGCCCGCCACGAGGGCGGCGGCGGTGACGACCTTGAACGTCGAGCCGGGCGGGTACTGGCCCATCAGGGCGCGGTTGTAGCCGCCGGGCTTGTTGGCCACGGCGAGGATCTCGCCAGTGGAGGCGCGCAGCGCGACCATGGACGCGGGCTTCTTCGCGCCGGCGAGCGCCTCGCCCGCCGCGGACTGGACGTCCGGGTCGATGGTCGTCTGCAGCGGTTCGCCGTCGGAGCCGCCGAACCGCTCCAGCGCCTTCACCTCGTTGTCCTTGGCGTCGACGATCTGCACGGCGAGCGCGGGCGTCCCGGCGAGGCGGCGCTCGTACTGGCGGTGCAGGCCGTCCGTGCCGACCGCGTCGCCCTCCCGGTAGGGCGGGCCGAGCTCCTTGGCGGCCTTGGCGTCCGCGGTCCCGAGCTGCCCGGCGAGCTGGCGCGCGGACCCGGACGGGGAGGCGCTCAGCACGCTGCCGTCCGCGGCGAGGACGGCGGCGCGGTCGGGCCAGTCTCGGGCGGTGCGCAGCCGCTGCCCCTCCTTGAGCTCCGGGTGCAGCAGGGACGGCGACCAGCGGACGCGCCATTCGCCGTCCCGCTCGACCAGCGTCATGGCGCCGTCGTAGCGGAAGGGCCGGGTGCGGGCCAGCGTCAGCTCGGCGGTGTAGGAACCCTTCGCCTCGCCGTCCGCGTCCCGCATGGAGGCGAGGGTGTAGCGCTGACCGGTGGCGGCCAGGTCGTCCCGCATGCGGGTGAGGCGCTGCTCGAAGTCGGGCGGCGGCCGGTCGGTCAGCGCCTTCATCGCGGCGAGATCGCCGCTGGTCCAGGCCGCGAGGTAGCGCTCCGCGGTGTCGGCCGGGTCCTCGCCGCGGCGCAGGAACCACACCGTCCCCGCGACCACGACGACGACCGCCACCGCGACGGCCGCTGCGACGATCACTCGGGATCGGTGCATGTCGGTCTCCCTTCCCCGCTACTGATCAAGACACAAGAACAGCAGCCGCACCCCGAAATGTCCAAGATCGAGATCGGTGTCGGAGTGACGGCGGGTTGTTATCGTCGCTGGTCGTGAACGTCGTCGGGCATCTGTGGTGCTTCGTCGCCGTGGCCGAGGAACCGCACTTCGGCCGGGCGGCGGAGCGGCTCGGCCGGCGCAGCCGCCGCTGAGCCGGCGGATCCGGCGGCTGGAGCACGAGCTCGGCGTGCGGCTGTTCGACCGGTCGAGCCGGAGGGTGGGACTGACCGCACCGGGGGGCATCTCGCCGATCCCGAGGCGCTCCGCCGGGCCAGACCTTCGGAACCGCCCCTATATCATCGGTCGGCCTGTCCACTACACCCGATCCGTAAGAGCGCCAAGCCAGCACTCCCTCGGGAAACATAAGCTGTACCCCGGCTTTGATCACTCTTGGGGAGACTTCGTTGCGGCTGCCGGAGCATCTGGAGCTACTGCTCACCGACGAGCCGGTGCTCGACGTCTACGCGTACGGCCCGTGGCGCGTCCCGGACGGGCTGTTCGAGGAGATCGCGGCGCGGATCGACGGCCTCGCGGCCGATCCGCGGGCGGCGGAACTGACGACCGACGAGCACAAGCTGCTCACGCTGCCCGCGACGCTGGTCACCGCGGAGCTCTTCGGCATCCTCGCGTTCCTGCCGGGCGGCGGCGCGATCAAGGCGGGGTCGTACTCGCAGCTCCCCGAGCGGCTGCTGCACCGGCACCTGGCGAACCCGGGCCCGCTCAGCACCCGGATGACCCGGTGGGACGCGCCGGGCGGGCGGTGGCGGCCGCCGGTCGACTGGCTGATCGAGGCGCCCGACCGGGAGCTGGCGATCGAGCTGGCGCGCGACTGCCTGTCGGCGCTGGAGGGCATCGAGCCGCTGGAGGAGCGCCGCAAGGCGCTGCTGCGGCTGTACGACGACGCGCCCGTGTGCGACGTGAACCTGCCGAAGCTGGAGCTCCGGGAGCACTGGCACGCGCACGCCGGCGACGACATCGTCACGGCGGTGCCGGAGCTGCTCGGCCCGGTCGGCTACCTGGAGTGGGTGTGCACGGGGCTGCTGGCGTCCTACGAGGTGCTGGCCGACGCGGCGCCGCGGGACGAGAGCGTCGAGACCCACCTGATCCAGCTGCTGCTGCAGGGCAGCATGGAGCACGTCCCGGCGGAGCTGGCCGCCGCGCTGGGCGAGGAGCGGTACCACGAGCTGCGGCGGCGGTTCCCGGTGGAGCGCCGCGGGTTCAAGCCCGGGGCGTGGCAGGAGCGGACGCGCGCGTGGCTGGTCCGGGCGCTGGTCGCGGGCGCGGCCGACGCGTGCCGGGGCTGGCTCGACATGGCGATGCGGTTCGTCGCGATCGCCCAGGGCCTGCCCGGCGACCCGTGGTTCCCGCGGGCCGAGTGGATCCCGGTCGGCCAGTTCCAGACCGACCTGCGGCGGCTGTACGCGCCGCGCCGCCGCGTCGTGAACCCGCTCACCGAGACGCTCGGCAAGGTGCCCGAACCGGCCGGGGACACCGCGCGCACGAGCGGGCGGGCGGGCGCCGCGGCGGAGATCGCGACGGGGCTGGTCGGGCAGCCCGAGGTGGTCGCGGCGCTGGACGAGCTGACCCGCGGCGAGGAGCCCGTCCGGCTGCTGATCGCGGGCCCGGACGGCACCGGCAAGCGCGACGCCGCGCAGGAGCTCGGCCGGGCGCTGGCGCTCGGCCGCGACCCGCACTGGGTGACCGACAACCTGCTCACCGGGCAGCGGCTGTCGGACGCCGTCGCCAAGCTGCACGCCGACGCCCGCGACTGCGCGGGCGACCGGCTGCTGATCATCGAGGGCCTGGACGCGATCGTCGCCGACCCCGGCAACGGCGAGGCCATCGCCGCGGAGCTGCACCGGCTGCTGGCCGTCCACCCCGACCTGCACGTGGTGGCGCTGGCCGGCGCGGGCGGCGACGAGCGGATCCGCGACGTCAACCCCGTCCTGCCGCAGCGGTTCCGGATCGCGCGGACCCGGCCGTTCACCGCGCAGGGCCACGCCGAGCTGTTCCGCCGCGCCCTGGAGGCCCGCGGCGCGCGCGGCACCCGGCAGGCGGTCGAGGCGGCGGGCGTGCTGCTGGCCGCGACGCCGCCGATGCAGACGCTCCGCAACGCCCGGCTCGCGCCGCACCTCGCCGACCTGGTCGTCGAGGCCGCCCGCGCCCGCGCCGCCGCGCCGGGCGACGCGGGCGGCGAAACGGTCGGCGAAACGGCGGACGGGTCCGCGCCGGGAAGCGCCCTGGTCATCCGCAAGCAGGACATCCCGGAGACGCTGGACACCTCGGTCGCCACCGGCAATCCGCTCGCCGAGCTGCGCGAGCTCACCGGCCTGGAGACCGTCAAGCACGAGATCGCGCTGCTCGTCGCCGGGACGCACGCGGCGCGGCTGCGCAGCGAGTCCGGGCTGACGATCACCCCGCCGACCCGGCACATGGTGTTCACCGGCAACCCCGGCACCGGCAAGACGATGGTGGCGCGGCTGCTCGGCCGCATCTACAAGCGGCTGGGGGTGCTGTCGTCCGGGCACCTGGTCGAGGCGTCCCGCACCCACCTCGTCGGCGAGTACATCGGGCAGACCGCGCCGCGCACCCGCCGGCTGGTGGAGCGCGCGCTCGGCGGCGTGCTGTTCATCGACGAGGCGTACACCCTCACCCAGTCGCCGTTGAAGGGCGACTACGGGCACGAGGCGATCGCCGAGCTGGTGAAGCTGATGGAGGACCACCGCGAGGACCTCGTCGTCATCGTGGCCGGGTACGAGCAGGAGATGGCGGAGTTCCTCGCCGCCAACCCGGGCCTCGACTCCCGCTTCCCCAAGCAGATCCACTTCCCCGACTACACCGACGACGAGCTGATCACCCTGTTCGGGCAGCTCGCCGCCGCGGACGGGTTCCGGCTCGCGCCCGGCACCGAGGACGTCCTGCTGGCGATGCTGCGCCGCGCACCGCGCGGCCCGTCGTTCGGCAACGGGCGGCTGATGCGCAACATGCTGGACGTCGCGGTCGCGAACCAGGCGGACCGGGTCGCGTCCGCCGCGGTCGCGGCCGGGAAGCAGTCCCGCGGCGCCGCCGCCCAGAGCGGCAAGGGCGGCAAGGGCGGCAAGGCCCGCGGGTCCGCGAAGCCGCCCACGAAGAAGGAGCTGGTCACGCTCACGGCCGACGACCTGCCGCCACTGCTGGACCACCCCGAGGAGTTCTTCGGCCTGTACCTGTGAGGCGGTACCTGTGAGGCGGTACCTGTGAGTGCGGAACCTGTGACGGCGGAACCTCTGACGGCCGTCAGGGGGCGAGGTGCTCGGCGGTGTCGAACAGCAGGGACTCGGCGCCCCGCCGGGTGACGAGCTGGGCGCCGACCGGGAGGCCGTGGACGGTGCCCGCCGGGACGCTCAGCGCGGGCAGGCCCAGCACGTTCCACGGGCAGGTGAGGCTCACCACCGTCGGCACGTGCGGGCCGAGCGGCCCCGCCGTCTCGCCGATCTTCGGGGCGGTGATCGGGAGGGTCGGCATCGCCAGGACGTCGTAGCGGTCGAGGAGCCCGGCGATCTCCGCCGCGAACCGCTCGCGCTCGCGGAGTGCGCGCAGGTAGCGCCAGCCGGGCGTGCGGCTCGCCCGCTCCAGGCGCTCCAGCGTCGGCGGCTGGAACAGGCCGGGCGCCTCCGCGACCCGCTCGGCGTGCACGTCGTAGGCTTCGGCGTCCTGGATGGCGCGGAAGACGGTCCTGATGCCGGGCAGGTCGATCCGTTCCGCGGGCGCGTCGGGGAACAGCGCCCGGACGGCCCGCTCCACGTCCGGGTCGATCTCCAGCGGTTCGATCCAGGCGACGCGGCCGTGCGGGGCGCTCTCGTCCACCGGCGAGGGGGCGGCCTCCGCCGGCCCGGTCAGCGCCCGGTAGGCGAGCGCGCAGTCCGCCGCGGACGCCGCCATGACGCCGACGTGGTCGAACGACACCGACAGCGGGAACACCCCGTCCGTGGGGATGGCGCCGTACGGCGGCTTGAACCCGGCGATCCCGCAGAACGCGGCGGGGATCCGGACCGAGCCGCCCGTGTCGGTGCCGATCGCGAGCGGGACCATCCCGGCGGCGACGGCGACGCCGCTGCCGCTGCTGGAGCCGCCCGGCATCCGCTCCCGGTCGTGCGGGTTGCGGACGGGCCCGTTCACCGACACATCGCCGGTACCGCCATAGGCGAACTCGTGCGTTCCGGTCTTGCCGACGATGACGGCGCCGGCGTCGCGGAGCATCGTCACGCAGAGCGCGTCGGCCTCGGCCACGTAGCCGTTGAAGTGCGCCGATCCCATCCCGGTCGGCAGGCCGGCGACGTCGATGATGTCCTTGACCGCGACCGGGACGCCGTGCAGCGGGCCACGGTCGTAACCGGCCGCGAGTTCCTCGCCCGCCCGCCTGGCCGCCTCCCCGGCGCCCTCGGGATCGAGGGTCACGAAGGCGTTCAGATCGGGGTCTACCGATTCCAGCGCGCCCGCCAGCAGCCCGGCCGGAGACTCGTCCCCCGAACGCAGCCCGCGCGCGACGTCCGCCAGCGTCCGCCCGGTGAAGAACCCGCCCAAAACCCGCTCCCCTCACTGCACCTGGTCGCCTTGCGACTCGGTGCCTTGCGACTCGCTGCCTTGCGACTCGCTGCCTTACGACTCGCTGCCCTGCACGACTCGTTGCCTTGAGATGCCTCTGCGTAGCATGGCAGACCTTTCGTCGCAGCCGAGCTACCGTCCGCCGAGAACCGGCGCGAAGCGGTGAACCTACGTGCGGGTAGGCGGCAGGCTTCCCAGCAACCCGATGGAGAGACTCCCGCCGGTTCGCTGGGGGGCGGGGCGGAGGCCGCGCCGGCATGCCGGACACGGCGCCCCGGACCCGGCCGCCGCCCCTGTAACCGGGTGACGTCCACATCCAGGTGGGGGGAACGCAGGGCCGCGGCGGCACGCACCCGCCGCCGTGGCCCTGCCCGGCCGCCCGGCCGGGACGTTCGGCTCTACGTCCACGAGACCGCCGGTGATGGGCTTCCGTTGATGGTTGAGGTGGCTGATCCAGGGAAATCCTCGCCGAGATCCTCCTGGGACGGTACCGACCTCCCCAGCCCCCGACCGGAAGGGACAAAGGGACCAGTCATGACCGAGTCCGCCGCCATCAGCGACGACGAAGTGCGGCAGATCGACGCGTACTGGAGAGCGGCCAACTACCTGTCCGTGGGGCAGATCTACCTGCTGGACAACCCGCTCCTCCGGGAACCGCTCCAGCGGGACCACATCAAGCCGCGGCTGCTCGGCCACTGGGGCACCACCCCCGGCCTGAACTTCTGCTACGCGCACCTCAACCGCGCGATCAAGGCGCGCGACCTCGACATGATCTACGTGATGGGCCCGGGGCACGGCGGCCCGGCGGCCGTCGCGAACGCCTGGCTGGAGGGCACCTACAGCGAGGTGTACCCCGACGTGTCGCTGGACGAGCCGGGCATGCGGCGGCTGTTCCGGCAGTTCTCGTTCCCCGGCGGCATCCCCAGCCACGTCGCGCCGGAGACGCCGGGCTCGATCCACGAGGGCGGCGAGCTGGGCTACTCGCTGGCGCACGCCTACGGGGCGGCCTTCGACAACCCGGACCTCGTCGTCGCGTGCATCGTCGGGGACGGCGAGGCCGAGACCGGGCCGCTGGCGGCGAGCTGGCACTCCAACAAGTTCCTCGACCCGGTGAAGGACGGCGCGGTGCTGCCGATCCTGCACCTGAACGGCTACAAGATCGCCAACCCGTCGTTCCTCGCGCGGATCCCCGAGCAGGAGCTCGTCCAGCTGCTCGACGGCTACGGGTACCAGCCGTTCCTGGTCAGCGGGGACGAGCCCGAGTCCATGCACCGCAAGATGGCCGCCGCGCTCGACCAGGCGTTCGCCGAGATCGCCGAGATCCAGCGCGGCGCGCGGGAGGCCGGCGCCGAGGGCCGGCGCCGCTGGCCGATGATCGTGCTGCGGTCGCCGAAGGGCTGGACGGGCCCCGCGGAGATCGACGGGAAGCCCGTCGAGAACACGTGGCGGTCCCACCAGGTCCCGCTCGGCGGCGTGCGCGACGACCCCGCGCACCTGGCGCGGCTGGAGGAGTGGCTGCGGTCGTACCGCCCGGACGAGCTGTTCGACGAGGCCGGCCGGCCGGTCGCCGGGCTGCTGGCCTCGGCACCGGAGGGCGGGCACCGGATGAGCGCCAACCCGCACGCCAACGGCGGGCTGCTGCTGAAGCCGCTCGTCCTCCCCGACTTCCGCGAGTACGCGATCCCGGTCGACAAGCCCGGAACGACCACCACCGAGCCCACCCGCGTGTTCGGGTCGTTCCTGCGGGATGTCGTGCGGGCGAACCCGTCCAACTTCCGCATCATGGGCGCCGACGAGACCGCGTCCAACCGCCTCCAGGACGTGTTCGAGGCCACCGACCGCGTGTTCCAGGGCGAGATCCTGCCCACCGACGAGCACCAGGGCCCGTCCGGGCAGGTCATGGAGGTGCTGAGCGAGCACCTCTGCCAGGGCTGGCTGGAGGGCTACCTCCTCACCGGGCGGCACGGGCTCTTCAACAGCTACGAGGCATTCGTCCACATCGTCGACTCGATGTTCAACCAGCACGCCAAGTGGCTGCAGGTCACCCGGGAGCTGCCGTGGCGGGCGCCGATCGCGTCGCTGAACTACCTGCTGTCGTCGCACGTGTGGCGGCAGGACCACAACGGCTTCACCCACCAGGACCCCGGCTTCCTGGACGTCGTGCTGAACAAGAAGCCGGAGATCGTCCGCGTGTACCTGCCGCCGGACGCGAACACGCTGCTGTCGGTCGGCGACCACGTCCTGCGGTCCCGCGACTACGTCAACGTCGTCGTGGCGGGCAAGCAGCCGGCGCTGAACTGGCTGCCGATGGACGCCGCCATCGCGCACTGCACCCGCGGCATCGGCATCTGGGAGTGGGCGTCCACCGACGGCGGCGCCGACCCCGACGTCGTCCTCGCCTGCGCGGGCGACATCCCGACGCTGGAGACGCTCGCCGCGGTCGACCTGCTGCGGCGGCTGTTCCCCGACCTGCGCGTCCGGGTCGTGAACGTCGTCGACCTCATGCGGCTGCAGCCCGACAGCGAACACCCGCACGGGATGCCGGACCGCGACTACGACGCCCTCTTCACCACCGACAAGCCCGTCATCTTCGCGTTCCACGGCTACCCGTACCTCATCCACCGGCTCACCTACCGCCGCGCCGGGCATCCGCACCTGCACGTCCGCGGATACAAGGAGGAGGGCACGACCACCACGCCGTTCGACATGGTCATGCTCAACGACCTGGACCGCTACCACCTCGTCATGGACGTGATCGACCGCGTCCCGTCGCTCGGCGGGCGCGTCGCCCACATCCGGCAGCGGATGGCCGACCTGCGGCTCGCGGCTCGCGCCTACACGCGGCTGCACGGCGAGGACGCGCCCGATGTCGGCGACTGGACCTGGCCGTACTGAGACGGCACGCCCGGCGGTGACGAGGTTTCGGTAAGGAGCGGGTGATGCGGGTACTCACGGTCAACCCCGGGTCGAGCAGCCTGAAGGTGAGTCTCCTGGGCGACGACGACACCGTCCTGGCGGTGGAGTCCGGCGTCGGCCACGAGATGGCCCCGATGGTGACCGACATGCCGCCCCCGGACGCGATCGGGGTGCGGTTCGTCCACGGCGGCACCGACTTCCCTGGACCGGTGCTGATCGACGCCAAGGTGACCGAGCGGCTGCACGAGCTGGCCGATCTGGCACCGCTCCACCAGCCGGCGTCGCTGGAGGCCCTGGCGGAGATCACCGAGGCGCTGCCCAGTGTCCCCGCCGTGGCCTGCTTCGACACCTCGTTCCACGCCACCCTCCCGGAGGCCGCCGCCACCTACGCGCTGCCCGCGGAGTGGCGGCGGCGGTTCGGGCTGCGCCGCTACGGGTTCCACGGGCTGTCGTTCGCCTACGCCGCCCGCCGGACGGCCGGACTGCTCGGCGGCGTCCCGGCCCGGACGGTCATCTGCCACCTCGGCGCCGGCGCGTCGCTCTGCGCCGTCGCCGAGGGCCGCTCGGTGGACACCACGATGGGGTTCACGCCGCTGGAGGGCCTGGTCATGGCGTCCCGGGCGGGCAGCGTCGACCCCGGCATCCCGCTGTGGCTGGTCAAGCACGGCCTCTCCGCGGAAGACGTCAACACCGCCCTCGAACGCGACTCGGGTCTGCGCGGCCTCACCGGCACCGGCGACATGCGCCGCATCCGCAAACTGGCAGCGGAACGCGACGTGGACGCGCTCGCCGCCCTGGACGTCTACCACCACCGTCTCCGCGCGTGCGCCGCGGCGATGACGGCCTCGCTCGGCGGTCTCGACACCCTGGTGTTCACGGGAGGCGTCGGCGAACACGACCCGTCCGTCCGGATGCGCCTAGCGGAAGACCTCGCCTACCTAGGCGTCTCCATCGACCCGGACCGCAACACGGCAGCGGACGGGGACACCGACATCACGGCGCCCGGCGCCTCCGTCCGCACCCTCGTGATCGAGGCCCGCGAGGACCTGGAAATCGCCGCCGGAACTCGTCGAGCACTCGGTCACGATTGAGCCCCTGCCCTATCCGCCCCGGGCGGTGTACGCCGGGTATCGGCCGGTGGCTCGCCGGTGTCGTCGCCTGGTGCCCTCACTCTGGTGTCGCCCTCCATGACGCTATGACGGGAACACCGTCAGAGCGTCGTCGACCTCGACAGGTAGGGCTTGGCCTAGAAGAGGGCGCATGAGAATCATGTTTTGTGTCGGCGTGCCTGTGCTGCTGTGGCCAATTAGGTGACGACCGTACGGTTGACGTAGCCACCCCCAAGGCTTCACTTCGGAAAAGCTGTTCCGAGATGGAATGCCTCTGCAAGTCATCCACGAGGCGTCTCTCCGCGCGCGTGGAAGATTGAGCGGGGTCGCACCCATCTTCCTCCTCGACTTCAGTGATCAAGGAAACGCTCTTCTGGATCGGGGTTGTTCGCGAATTCTGGTGGTCAAATCCTCTCTCGCATGTCACTCTATGCACCGACAATCTCACGAAGAGTGTGCATGGCCGGGCTTCCGCTGGCGGCCGCCGCTCATGGCCGGTCATCACCGGCCGTCCACGGTCAAGGGAGACGAAGCAATGGGACAACGTCCGAACGATCTACGCCCCTGGGATTCGCCTAAAGCGCTGTTCGGCTCCGAGCTGCGGCGCTACCGGGAAGCCGCGGGGCTGAGCATCGCGGGCCTGTGCGACCGGCTCCAGGACAGCGCGCCCTACTCGAAGAGCACGATCGGCACCGTGGAACGTGGGGAGTCACGCCCTGACCGGCTCCTCGCCGTCCAGGCCGACCGCGTCCTCGACACCCGCGAGGCACTGACCCATCTCTGGGACGGCCTGTTCAAGGGCGCCAACGCCGTCCCGGCCTGGTTCGCCGACTGGGCGATGCAGGAACCGAAGTTCGACGCGATCCGCAGCTACCAGCCACTGGTCGTCCCCGGTCTTCTCCAGACCCCCGCTTACGCGGCCCACCTGCTCGACAACGACGAGGCCGCCGTTGAGGCTCGCCTGGCACGGCAGGAGGTCTTGACGAATGACACGGCACCGAATCTGATGTACGTGATGGACGAGAGCGTGCTCCTCCGCAACGCGGGAGACCCTGGAGTGATGCGCGACCAACTCCAGCACCTGCTCACGGTCTCCTGCCGTCGTATCCGCATCCAAATCGCCCCCCTCCGCCTGCATGAGGGCATCGGCGGAGCCTTCGCCATCGGAACTCTCCCGGATGGCGGCGAGGTAGGGTACAAAGACAACGCAGTCAGCGGCGACACGACCACCGATCGTCTCGAAATCAAACAGCTCACCGGGCTGTTCGCGTCAATTCAGTCCGCCGCGTACCCCGTGGACCAGTCCCTCGAACTGATAGCAAAGGTGGCGAAGGAAAAATGGACCTGAGCACCGCCGCATGGCGCAAGTCGAGCCGCAGCTCCAACAACGGCGGCGACTGCGTCGAACTCGCCCGCATCAGCGGCATCGTCGCCATCCGCGACAGCAAGAACCCCCACGGACCCAAGCTCCACCTAACCCTCCATGACTTCAGGAATCTCAGCCAGTCTCTGAAGAAGGACACGTGGACCTGAGCACCGCTGCATGGCGCAAGTCGAGCCGCAGCTCCAACAACGGCGGAAACTGCATCGAAGTCGCCCGCATCAGCGGCATCGTCGCCATCCGCGACAGCAAGAACCCCCACGGACCCAAGCTCCATCTCTCTCCCCATGACTTCAGATGCCTTACCCGGGCTCTGAAGAACGCCTGATCCCCGAGCAGTCGACCCCCATTACTGACATCGCCTGCTGATTCTGTGTTCTTAGTCGTAGCTCGTCGCGGGCGAGACCGTGTTTCGCGAGACCGTGTTTCGCGAGACCGTGTTTCGCGAGATTGTGACTCGTGGGGCAGTGATCGCGAGACCGTATCTTGCGAGCCCATGATTCGTGAGGCCGTGATTCGGGGGCCGTGCGGTGGGGGCGGCGCTGCGTACGGGGCCGCCCCTCCAAAGTCAAGGGCGCCTTCGGCGTCGCTTCGCGATGGGACTCCGTCCCACCCTTGACTTCGGAGCCTCTGCGGCCCCTGAGTGCAGCTTTCGTCGGGCAGGCTCCGCCTGCCCTCTGCCCGACGCGCCGCCCCCACCGCCAGCCAATTATGGAACATCGCATATTCGCTGCTCATCGACGTTCTGTGATGCCATATGGACTTGGTCGCGATCGGGCGGACTGCCGTCAGCCGTTGTGTAACCGGACCGGGAACTCCCGAGACTCGACAGGCCACCGCAACGGAAAGTCGTTGTCGGCGAGTTCACGGACCAGCGAGCACCTTATTTTGGGAGGACGTTCTCGCGAGCGAAGTACGCCGCCGCCCGCTTGCGGATCTCGTTCTCCAGCTCCAGTTGCCGGGCCTTTCGGCGCAGCTCGGCCAGCTCTTTCTGCTCGTCGGCGCTCAGGCCGTCGAGGTGGCCTACGTCGATGGCTGCCTGGCAGATCCTGTTGCTCAGGCACGGCTGACTGATGCCCAGGCTCTTGGCCAGCGCGGTGACCGACTCGTCGCCTGTGCGGGCGGAGCCGGAGCTCGCCGCGGAGTCGCGCGCGTCCACCTTCCATCCGCCGTCGCTGGAGATGCTGGAGGGGCTCGGCGTGCTCGGTCCGCTGCTGGAGCGCGGCCTCGTCTCCAGGACCTTCCAGTACCGGGAGCGGCGCGGCGGCGTCGTCGCCGAGCTGGACCTGTCGGTGCTGGCGGGCGACACGCCGTACCCGTTCCGCGTCCAGTGCGAGCAGGGCAAGCTCACCCCCATCCTGCGCGACCACCTCGTCCAAGCAGGCGGCGAGGTCCGGTTCGGCGCGGCCGTGCGCACGGTCGAGCCGGAACCCGGCGGCGTGACGGTGACGACGTCCGCCGGCGAGCGGGTGCGCGGCGGCTGACTGATCGGCGCGGATGGCCGGGCCAGCTCGACGGCGCGGCGCCGGAACTCCGGCGGGTGACGTCCTCCAGGTCACCAGGTGGAGTCGACCCCCACGGCTCGACCCAGCACGCCGCGCTGAGCCGCACCCGCCACAGCACATCAGCAGAGCACGGTCCGGGGTCACCCACATCGGAGAGGCGCCCATAAAACTTCAGTTGCGGCCTCGAACCGGCGCGCCTCCCCGCCCGACGAGCTGCGTCGCGTCTAGGTGAGGCGCGGGAGGCGGTCATACGGCACTGGGCAACGTGATGGCGGCTGCTTCATCTGGCGGAACAGGTGCGCTGCCGAAGAAGGGGGGCGGCCGCAGTTCAGGCGGCCTGGCTCCAAGGGGGTGGACGGCCGGTCGCGATGGGCGTCACGGTCTTTCCTCCGTTGCCGGTTTCAGGCTCCTGAAGGCGGTAGCTGTAGCGACCTTCGGCGTCTCGGCGCACCGAGATCCGACCGGGGTGCGCGGCCTTGTACCGGTTGTGGAATCCGCAGGTGAGAGTGAGCTGGTCGACGTCGGTGGGGCTGTTGCCCAGCGCCCAGCCACGGACGTGGTCGACCTCGCTCAACGTCCCGGGGACTTCACAGCCCACCACGGCGCATGTGGGGTAGAGGGCCTCCAGGACCCGTCGCTGCCCCGGTGTGGCGAACCGCTCCCGGTATCCGAGGTAGAGCGGGACGTGACCGCGCCCCAGCAGCAGGGGTGAGACCCCGGCGGCCAGTGCGATCCGCCGGGCCTGCTCGGCGGGGATGGGGGTTCCGTCGGTGAGTCTTCCGGGTGCGGAGCCGCCGGTGAGGGTGTCCAGGTCGCAGATGACGGTGACCTTGGTGGCCTTGTGTCCGCCCGACAGCACGGCGGACAAGGCCGCCGCAGTCCGCTCGGACAGGTCACGGCGGTCATCGGTACCGGCGGGCTTGGCGAGCGGCCCGAGTGTTCCGTCCCAGATGGCGGCGTCTTCGGCGTTGAGCCATCCCTTGATGTACCGCCCGCCGTCCAGGGAACGCGTCGAGTCGATCCAGGACCGGTCATAGCCCCGCTGGGCATCGTCGGGTGCCTGGTCGGTGCCGTCCCGCTCAGCGATCACGTCACGGATGCGACGGCCGAACGAAGCCACCTTCCCGGCGGAGAAGTCCTGATCGACCATGCCGAGCAGGATCTTCTCAGCGGCGGCGCAGTCCTCGTCGTCAAGGCGGGCGACCGCGCCCGCGATGGTGGTGGCGTAACCGAGCGACAGGTCACCGGCACGCCACCGTCCGGTGACCTCGGTCAGGCGGTGCCGCTGACGAGCAAGGACGAGCCGTTCCTTCGCTCGGGCCTCGCGCATGCCGAGCCGGTTGCGCAGCCACGACTGCGTGGACGGGAAACCCCAGCGCTGCACCTCACGACCGACGTCCACGACGGAAACGAATCCCGCGAGGGCGGCCTCGTTCATGTCGTTGGCCGCGGAAAGGGATTCGGTGAGTTCCAAACAGGCGGTCGCCGATTCGGGAGGCTCACGCCGGGCGAGTTCGGCCGCGATCGCGGACGCGGCGTTCACCAATTCCATGGTGGACGCCACCGCCAGATCAATCGCGACTCTTTCCATACCTCAATCATATATGCCCTACCTCCCGCCAGCGACCCAAATAAGGCTCCAATATTGTCACCGCCAAGCCACGTCGGAGTTCATTAAAGCGCTTTAACAAAAAGACGAGTCCGGAAAATCCGGCACCTGCCCGGCCCCTGAATCAACAAAATGCCGACCCCCTTCGACGACTGACAGTGGAGCTTCTTGGCTGGCGGTGGGGGCGGCGCGTCGGGCAGAGGGCAGGCGGAGCCTGCCCGACGAAAGCTGCACTCAGGGGCCGCAGAGGCTCCAAAGTCAAGGGTGGGACGGAGTCCCATCGCGAAGCGACGCCGAAGGCGCCCTTGACTTTGGAGGGGCGGCCCCGTACGCAGCGCCGCCCCCACCGCACGGCCCCCGAACTACGAACTCCCAATCAGCACCCCACAAACGACGTACTCGCAACACCGGATTTGAGCACGCCGGATTCGAACACACCGGACTCACCGCCGATGTCCTCGCGAACGCGGGGGTTATGAACCCGGGCTTGCGAACGAAGGGCTCGCGGATAACGACCTCGCGAACGCCAGCTTCGGCAAACGCCAGCTTCGCGAACGTCGGCCTCGCGAATGCCGAACTTGCGAACGCCGAACTTGCGGATAACGGCCTCCGAACGCCGGGGTTCGCGAACCCCGGCCTCACGAACCCCGGCCTCGTCCTCGGCCTCACGAACGCCGAACTTGCGGACAACGGCTTCTTGGACCCCGGCCTCCCGAACGCCGGCTTCGCGAACGCCAGCCTCGCGAAAGTCAGCCTCCCGAACGTCGGACTTGCGGACAACCGCCTCCTGGACCCCGTCCTCCTGAACGTCGGCTTTGCGAACGCCGGACTTGCGGACAACGGCCTCGCGGACGCCGAACTTGCGGACGCCGGCCTCCCGAACGCCGGCCTCCCGAACGCCGGCTTCGCGGACGCCAGCCTCGCGAACGCCGGGTTCGTGTACCCCGGACTCGCGAAAGCCGGCCTCCCGAACGCCGGCCTCCCGAACGCCGGACTTGCGGACGCCGGTCGCGGGCAACGATCTCTCGGGCAACGATTTCGCGGGAAGGGGCACGCGGACGCTGGGCTTGGGGACGGGCGGCCTGTGGCTACGGAAAAACAGGATCAGTGCGCAGCCAGGGGGACGGGG
>NZ_SMKM01000098.1 GCF_004348665.1 Actinomadura sp. GC306
CCCCCGTCCCGGGCCTGCTTCCGCCCGGGGTCAACGACTGGTCGTGCCGCTCCGCGTCACGGCCGACCCCGCTGATCCTCGTCCACGGCACGTTCGCCAACGCCCTCGACAACTGGTTCGCCACGGTCCCGGCGCTGCGCCGGGCCGGGCACTGCGTCTACGCCTTCAACTACGGCGGCGCGCCGTACGGCTTCATCCAGGGCACCGGCGACATCACGATCTCCGCGCGGCAGCTCGCCGCGTTCGTCACCGAGGTGAAGTCCAAGACCGGCGCCGCCAAGGTCGACCTCGTCGGCCACTCCCAGGGCGGCATGATGCCGCGCTACTACCTGAAGAACCTCGGCGGCGCCGCCCACGTCCGCCACCTGGTCGGCATCGCCCCGTCCAACGGCGGGACGGACGTCCACGGCCTCACCGAGCTGGCCAAGCGGTTCGGCATCGTCGACATCGGCGGCTACGTCTGCTACTCCTGCTACCAGCAGGTGCGCGGCTCGGACTTCATCACCGCGCTCAACGCCGGCGGCCAGACCGAGCCCGGCGTCGAGTACACCACCATCGTCACCCGGTACGACGAGATCGTCACGCCGTACCAGTCCCAGTTCCTCACCGGCGACAACGTGAACAACATCCTGCTCCAGGACGTGTGCTCCCGCGCCATCAGCGAGCACGCCGTGATCGTCGCCAGCCCCGTCACGCACCAGCTCATCGCCAACGCGCTCGCACCGGCCGATCAGCAGAAGCCCGTCCGCTGCCTGTTCTGACCGCTCCACCCCGTCCGCGGACCCACCCCGTCCACGGATTCCGCCCTGGCCGCGCCCCCGGTGGCCAGGGCGGCCGCGGGCCGGTCTCCACCGGCGACGGCATGTCGCAGTTGGAGACCGGCTTCGGCCGAGACTCAGATGTCCTCGACGCTGCTCGGCTCACGCCGGGACAGGTCGATGCCGAGCTCCTCCGCAGCACGGAAGACGTCCTCGTCGGTGTCGCGCATCTCGATCGACATGCCGTCGCTGGAGAGCACCTCGACGTTGAGGCACAGCGACTGCATCTCCTTGATGAGCACCTTGAAGGACTCGGGAATGCCGGGCTCGGGGATGTTCTCGCCCTTGACGATGGCCTCGTACACCTTCACGCGGCCGAGGACGTCGTCGGACTTGATGGTCAGCAGCTCCTGCAGGGCGTAGGCGGCGCCGTACGCCTCCAGCGCCCACACCTCCATCTCACCGAACCGCTGCCCGCCGAACTGCGCCTTACCGCCGAGCGGCTGCTGGGTGATCATGGAGTACGGACCGGTCGACCGCGCGTGGATCTTGTCGTCGACCAGGTGATGCAGCTTCAGGATGTAGATGTAGCCGACCGAGATCGGGTCCTTGAAGGGCTCACCGGTGCGGCCGTCGAACAGCCTGGCCTTGCCGCCGGGCATCACCATCCGGTCGCCGTGCCGGTTGGGGTGGGTGCTCGCCAGCAGGCCGACGATCTCCTCTTCGCCGGCGCCGTCGAAGACCGGGGTGGCGACGTTGGTACGCGGTTCCGCGCGGCCGAAGCCGTTCTCCCGCAGCCGCTCGGCCCACTCCTCCTGGACGTCGCCGACGTCCCAGCCCTGGGCGGCGATCCACCCGAGATGCGTCTCCAGCACCTGGCCCACGTTCATGCGTCCGGGGACGCCGAGCGGGTTCAGGACGATGTCGACCGGGGTGCCGTCCTCCAGGAACGGCATGTCCTCGACCGGCAGCACCTTGGAGATCACGCCCTTGTTGCCGTGCCGGCCCGCGAGCTTGTCACCATCGGTGATCTTCCGCTTCTGCGCCACGTACACCCGGACCAGCTCGTTCACGCCGGGCGGGAGCTCGTCGCCCTCGTCGCGGGAGAACACCCGCACCCCGATGACCTTGCCCTGCTCGCCGTGCGGCACCTTCAGCGAGGTGTCGCGGACCTCGCGGGCCTTCTCACCGAAGATCGCCCGCAGCAGCCGCTCCTCCGGAGTCAGCTCGGTCTCACCCTTGGGGGTGACCTTGCCGACCAGGATGTCGCCGGGGACGACATCGGCGCCGATGCGGATGATCCCGCGCTCGTCCAGGTCGGCCAGGACCTCTTCGGAGACGTTCGGGATGTCCCGGGTGATCTCCTCAGGCCCCAGCTTGGTGTCACGGGCATCGACCTCGTGCTCCTCGATGTGAATCGAAGAGAGGACGTCGTCCTGCACCAGACGCTGCGACAGGATGATCGCGTCTTCGTAGTTGTGCCCCTCCCACGGCATGAACGCCACCAGAAGGTTCTTGCCCAGCGCCATCTCACCCTGGTCGGTGCACGGACCGTCGGCGATCACCTGCCCGACCTCGACCCGGGCGCCCTCTTCGACGATCGGGTTCTGGTTGTACGACGTCCCTTGGTTGGAGCGCTTGAACTTCGTTACGCGGTAGGTCGTCCGGGTCGCGTCGTCGTTCATGACGGTCACGTAGTCGGCCGACACCTCCTCGACGACACCGGCCTTCTCGGCCGTGATGACGTCGCCGGCATCAACCGCCGCCCGGTACTCCATGCCGGTACCGACCAGCGGCGCCTCACTGCGCAGCAGCGGCACCGCCTGGCGCTGCATGTTGGAGCCCATCAACGCGCGGTTGGCGTCGTCGTGCTCCAGGAACGGGATCATCGCGGTGGCGACCGAAGTCATCTGCCGCGCCGACACGTCCATGTACTGGACCTTGTCCGGCGTGACGAGCTCGACCTCGGCGCCCTTGATCCGGACCAGCACCGACTCCTCGGCGAACGAGCCGTCCTCGTTCATCAGCGAGTTGGCCTGCGCGATGACGTAGCGGTCCTCCTCGTCGGCGGTGAGATAGTCGATCTCGTCGGTCACCACACCGTTCTCGACCCTGCGATAGGGGGTCTCGACGAACCCGAACGGGTTGACCCGCCCGTACGCCGCGAGCGAGCCGATCAGGCCGATGTTGGGGCCTTCCGGCGTCTCGATCGGGCACATCCGGCCGTAGTGCGATGGGTGGACGTCGCGGACCTCCATGCCCGCCCGCTCGCGCGACAGACCACCGGGACCCAGCGCCGACAGCCGCCGCTTGTGCGTCAGTCCGTCCAGCGGGTTGCTCTGCTGCATGAACTGCGACAGCTGGCTGGTGCCGAAGAACTCCTTGATGGAGGCGACGACGGGCCGGATGTTGATCAGGGTCTGCGGCGTGATCGCCTCGACGTCCTGGGTCGTCATCCGCTCGCGAACAACGCGCTCCATGCGCGCCAGGCCGAGCCGCACCTGGTTCTGGATCAGCTCACCCACCGTGCGCAGGCGCCGGTTGCCGAAGTGGTCGATGTCGTCGACCTCGATCGGCACCGCAACCGCCCCCAGGGTCGCCTCCTCCTCACCGGCGTGCAGCCGCACCAGGTACTCGATCGTCGCGACGACGTCGTCCTCGGTCAGGGTGCCCTGGTTCATGTCCAGGTCCAGCCCGAGCTTCTTGTTGATCTTGTAGCGGCCGACCTTGGCGACGTCATACCGCTTCGGGTTGAAGTACAGGTTCTCCAGCAGCGTCTGCGCGGACTCGCGCGTCGGCGGCTCACCCGGACGCAGCTTGCGGTAGATGTCCAGCAAAGCATCATCTTGGCCGGAGGTGTGGTCCTTCTCCAGCGTGACATTGATCGACTCATACGAACCGAACCGCTCGCGGATGCGGGCCTCGTCCCAGCCGAGCGCCTTCAGCAGCACCGTCACCGGCTGCTTGCGCTTGCGGTCGATGCGCACACCCACGTTGTCGCGCTTGTCGACCTCGAACTCCAGCCAGGCACCCCGACCGGGAATCACGCGGCAGCCGTAGATGTCCTTGTCGGACGCCTTGTCCAGCGCCCGGTCGAAGTACACCCCCGGCGAGCGCACGAGCTGCGACACCACGACCCGCTCGGTGCCGTTGACGATGAAGGTGCCCTTCGACGTCATGAGCGGGAAGTCGCCCATGAACACCGTCTGGCTCTTGATCTCACCGGTGGTGTTGTTGATGAACTCCGCCGTGACGAACATCGGGGCGGAGTAGGTCATGTCCTTGTCCTTGCACTCCTCCACGGAGTACTTGGGCGGCTCGAACCGGTGGTCGCGGAACGACAGCGACATGGTTCCGGAGAAGTCCTCGATCGGACTGATCTCTTCGAAGATCTCCTCCAGCCCCGACTGCGTCGGGACGCTCTTACTTCCGGCCTTCTGGGCCGCCTCGACCCGGGCCTTCCACCTCTCATTGCCCAGCAGCCAGTCGAACGAGTTGGTCTGCAGAGCAAGGAGGTCCGGGACTTCGAGCGGCTCCTTGATGCGCGCGAAGGAGACGCGACGGGGAGCGGTGGAGGTGTTGTGCGACGCTGCCAACAAATGTCCTTCCGAGGGATCGCGGCGGACTGACGACACGCACGCCGGGCGGCATCACGACCATCCAGGAAGAACGGGATACCGAGGCAAGCGCGAAGGGGCAGCATAAGCCAACCGGCAGACAAATGTCCACCACACTACTGTGAGAGTCAACCTCAATCCCGCACACAGGATCGCACGCCATCCCGACACCCGTCAAGCCACCCACCCGAGAACCCGGGAGCGCGCTCCCAGCGGGAACCACACCACCGCACAGCATGCAGCAGCGTCAACGATGCCAAGCGCATCAAGCCGCCGTTCCCGCTGCGGCCCGTCGCCGCTGCCCGCCGAGGGCCTCAGCGTCCGGTCCGTGTGGTGAGGGGTGTCCTCGCCTGGTTCGGAATGGGGTGCGACGCGGGGACGTTGCAGGTGGGATGACCACGGCGGAAGAACGGCTGAGCGCGGACCGCGCCGACACGCTCAGTCTCATCGCGTCGCTCAGCGGCGACTGGGACAGCGTCGTCCAGGCGTCGGCGGACTCCAACGCGGACGACGAACACGACCCGGAGGGCGCCACCATCGCCTTCGAGCGCGCCCGGATCGACTCGTCTTTGAGCCGGGCCCGCGCGCACTTGGCCGAGATCGACGACGCATTGCGCCGCGTCCGCGAAGGGACGTACGGCACCTGCGAGCGGTGCGGCGGCCCGATCGCCCCGGGACGCATGGAGGCCCGCCCAACCGCCCGCACCTGCATAACCTGCGCCGCCACCTGACCGATCGCTTCGCGACGCGCTCGCCATCCGCCTCGTCCAAGGGCCCTTCCTTTGGACAGCGAGACCAGGCCGGTGAACGGGCTGCTGACCCGACCTGCGGCACTGCTCGCGGACCCCGGCCCCCCAGCCGCCGGATGGACGTGGCGCTGACGACGAGACCGACAACGTACACCGGGTCACCAAGCCGTTGACTTGCGGCGTGTTGTCAGGTTCGCCTCCGGCGCCCTGCTCAACACGTACGACGTGCACGATCGTTCCTGAGCGTCCGACCTGCGACGCGGGGCAGAATGCCTGTCTTCCTCCGGGTGGACGGAGGCAAGCACGCGCGCCGACTGATGTGCCGGACGCGCCGGCAGCGCCATGGCCCCATCATCACCGCCGCCCGGTGGGACGGAGGCAGGACGACGAGGGCCCCGCGCCGAACCGGCGTAAGACCCGGAGGTGCTGTGGCCAGACGTCGCCTACCGGTCGTACCGCCCGGCCCGGATGTCGCTCACCAAGGTCCCGAAGGCCGGACGCCCGAACGCCAACTTCGGCCCGTTCGGATCCGTCGAGTCCCGCACAGCAACGTCACCCTCCATGCCAGCCACCTCTACACAGGTGCCCCCCTCAGAGCCACTCTTGCTGCTCTTCCGCCATTGCAAAGACAAGTCCAACGCGCTCACGTGTCCTCCATGATCGTTCGGATCAAGTTTTCGGACGCTCTCGCAGGCAATGCGACAGTCCTGATCACGTCGAAGACTACGGTAAGTCTCCGGACATCGCGCGGATCTGTGAGGATCTGCCCGAAACCGCTCGCTCCATCCACGTAGGCGACATCCGCCGCCTGGTCGAAGCTAAGAAGCTGAAACCCGCTTTCCTGAAAGACGGGCGCATCGGTCGGAACAACCTGAACCGCAACGTTGGGGTACTCCATTACTTCGAGATACCTCTTACATTGCTCCACACGGAATTCCGACCTTATGTCCCGAATTACCGCTTCCCGGACAAGCAGGAACACCCAGGGCGGATCAGGCTTCCGAAGAATCGCCTGCCGTTCCATCCTGATCGCCACGAGCTCTTCCGTCTTATCCGCGCGAGTTCCAGAGCTGAAGACATGGCGGGCGTAGTCCTCGGTCTGCACCAGGCCGGTGACCAGCAACGGCTCATAGATATTGATCTGGTTGGCTTCTCTCTCCGCCTCGACGAGCGGCCGAACAGCGTTCGGGATGAGACCCTGCCTACGTGCCTCCGCGTGCTTCTCCAAGGTGCGGCGAAACATGCCACCCGCCTGGAAGTAGGTGTCGAGGTCATCCGCCAGCCCCTCCGAAGGTTGCTTCTCGAAAGTCTCGACCTTGGCAATCCACTGGGGAGTGCATCCCAGCGCGGCAGCCAGCCTGTTTCGGGACAGCCCAGCGGCTTCGCGCCGTGCCCGCAGTTCGTTGACGAACACTTGCTGGTACGCGGAAGGGACGGTTTCACGTGGGGGTGCCATCGGGTGTCTCCCGGGTGTCGGCCCGCAGGTTCGGGGGTGTCGGCTGCCGTATTCGGGTGCTCGTCGGGGGGTGAGCGGTTCGTAGCTCACAGTAACTCCGGCCTGGCAGGCTCGTCCCCGAAATGCCGAACCGATTCGCCAGGGACCCCGCTCGTGAACGATGAAGAACGCGAACGTCTACAGGAGCAGTACCCGAGCTGGCACATTCGCCGGCCACCGACGATGGAATGCCTCGTAGCCACTCGCCTCGGCCGCCCCCTCACGCACCGGGAGATCTATTACGGCCTATGCGCGACCCTCGTCGAGGACAGCTACGAACTGCTCAGTGAGGCCCTCGCCAACCAACGCAAGATCGAGGAATCCCTATGATCTTCACGCTTGCGATTACCGGCGCCACGCTCGCAGCCATCTTCGCCGCCTGGATGATGATCCTCTTCATCAGCATGGCCATGGCCGACTCCGGCTACGTCGGCAAACACCGCTGATCTCCCGGAGCGGCTGTCGCACCCGGCACCTGCGCCTCCCCCAGCGCGCAGGCTGCCTACCTTCCCCCCTGGGCCGGCAGCCGCTCCGGGTCACCAAGTCACGACACGCGCCGCGCAGCAATAACGTCCAACTCCCCCATAACCGCCGCCGCAATACCCACTCGCCGCCGCTCCTCCAGCAAACCGATCTACTTCTCCCGCGCCCCCCGCAACAGTTTCTTTAGCGCGCTGTGCAACGAACTCCTCTTGCGAATTTGGGCCAGGAGAAGAGATGAGGACGCTGCGAACGCTGAATCCGCGGCCCCGCTTCCGGCTGGAGGCAACGTCAAGCTCTCCTCGGCGGCGCTGCTGTGCGCCTTCACGCTTCCGTCCACCAAGACAACGCGTGCGCGCTGCTCCTGGGAGCCGACCGGAAGGTCCGGTCCGACGCCGACTTCGTCCTCTACAACCAGCCGGTCTCCCCAGGCGGCGCGGTCGAACTGGACACCGCGAACCACCAGATCCGCGTGGACCTCGCGCGGCTCGCGACCGACGTGGAGACCGTCCTGCTGGTGACGCACGGCCCGGCCGGCGCCGTCCGCCTGACGGTGACCGAACAGGACGGCCCCACCCACGCTGTATCGGCGGACGCCACGACGGAGACCGTGATGATCTGCGCCGAGGTCTACCGCCGCCAGGGCGCCTGGCGGCTGCGCGCGGTCGCCAGGGCTACGCGGACGGCCTCGACGGCCTGGCCCGGGACCAGGGCGTCGTCGTCGACTGACGCCGCAGCCCGCCGAGTCGTCGCAATCGTCTGGAATGATGCCCGGCGTGGACATTGCGGACGTCGAGACGACGGCAGGGCGGCTCGCCGCGGAGTTCGGCATCAGGCCGCCCAAGGTCACCGCCGGCTGGGTGCCGCGGGCGATGCGACTCGGCGTCCGCGCCAAGATATACGGCAGGCGACGAATGAGGCTGGTGATCGGCCCCGCGGCGGAGCGCCTCGAACCGGACGAACTGGACGGGGAACTGGCGGTCGCCATGGCCACCTACAGGCTCCGCCGAGGGTTCCTGGCCCGGCTGCTTCCGGGCTACGCGGCGGTCGTCGTCTTGAACCACATCCTCGTGGCGGTCATCGCGAAAGCTCCCGGCTGGGTGGCGCAAGCGACCGTGCTTGCGGGCCTACTCACCGTCCTGATCGTCACCTATCGAAATTTCGTCTACCGGGCGGATCGCAAGGTCGTGGACGTCCTCGGCGCGGGCCCCCTTCTCGCCGTGCTCGAAGCCGAGCGTCGGCACCCCTCCACCTGGATCTACCTCTGGGCCACGCCTCATGCGGACCGCCGCGCCGAACGCGCCGGGGTTCTGCCGCGCGTCGCCGAACACCCCGAAGAGCACGCCGACCTTCTCGACCTTCCGGCTGTGGCAGTACCGGCAACGTCCGCCCCTGAGGCTTAAAGCGGGTTGAGCGGAGTCGCAGGCGCGCGTCATCGGTGACTGGAATCATGTTCGGATGGATCTTCAGGACGTTGAGGCGGCGGCGGGCCCGCTCGCCGCTAGATTCGGCATCCGGCCTCCCACGGTCACCTCCGGCCGGGTACCGAAGTCGATCAAGCGCGGCGTTCGCGCGAAAGTCTGGTGGGGCAGCAGGCTCGGCCTGGTGATCGACCCGGCGGCGGAGCGCCTTGAGCAGGACGTACTGAAGGGCGAACTGGCGTCCATGATGGCCGCCTTCACGCTTCGGTGGACGTTCATCACACGGTTCGTCCTGGCTCTCGGAGCCGCCCTCATCTGTGAGTTCGCCATCATGACGCTGCTCGCGGACACCCCCGCCTGGGCGCAGGACCTCATCTTCTATGCGGGCACGGCCATCTGGGTCGGGCTGTTCATCGTGCTCTATCGGGACCTGATCTACCGCTCCGATCGCAAGGCCGTGGAAGTCGTGGGGGCGGGCCCCCTTCTCGCCGTCCTGGAGGCCGAGCGACAGCACCCTTCGAACAGCTGGTTCTACCTCTGGGCCCTGCCCAGCGCGGACCGCCGCGCCGAACGCATAACGCCCCCGGTGATCCCGTCGACGACCGACGCCCCCTGACGCCCGCCACGCTGCCTCAGACCTGGTGAGCCCCCACCGGCCCCGGTCGGCGGCGTCCAGGGCCCGCATCGGGACGTCCGCGATCCGCCTGGCGGCGTTAGCCTGCGGCGCATGGGACTCGGAGCGTTTCGCAGTGAGGGCGGACGTGGGCGGTACGTGCGCGCGTACGAGCGGGCCATGGGTGAGCTGCCGCCCGCCACATCACAGCGCGACGTGCCGACCGAGTTCGGGACGGTGCGGGTCTACGAGTGGAGTGCCGCGGGGGCGGCGTCGCCTCCCGTCCTGCTGCTGCCGGGCCGGAGTTCTGGCGTGCCCATGTGGGGCGAGAACCTGCCCGACCTCGTCCCGCATCGCCGGGTCATCGCCGTGGACGCGCTCGGGGACGCGGGCATGTCCGTGCAGAGCAAACCGCTTCGCTCCTTCACCGACCAGGCGGTGTGGGTCGATCAAGTGCTGGAGGCACTCGGCGTCGGACGCGTCCATTCCCTGGGCCATTCCTTCGGCGGCGCGACCGCCGCCGTGCACGCGCTTCATTTCCCCGAGCGCCTCGCCTCGCTGGCACTGCTGGAGCCCGCCTTCGTCCTCGCGTGGCCCCCTCCCGCCACCTTCTTCTGGGCCATGGTGGCGTCGCTTCCGACACCGCATTCCTGGCGAGACCGCGCGCTGGCCGCGCTGGGCGGCGTCGACGTGAGTGAGGTCCGCGTCCGCACCCCGATCTCGGAGATGATCACCTCGGCCACGGCCGAGTTCCGGGCGGCGCTGCCCACACCCAAGCCGCTCGGGACGAAAGAACTGGCCGCGCTGACGATGCCGGCCTATGTCGCGATCGCCGAGCGCAAGTCGGTGGCGGGTGGCTCCCGGGCCGCACGCCGGGCGCGGCACATTTCGGGGGTTCGCGTCGAGACCTGGCCCGGCACCACCCATTCGCTGCCCATGCAGGTTCGCGAGCCGCTCGCGGAACGGCTGGCGGCCTTCTGGCGGGACGCCGACCACGGCGATGGCGCCGCGCCCTGACCTAGCATCGCTTGATGTGGTGGACACGGCCGAACTGGAGAACGCCGCCGAACTGGCCTTGACGGCTTTCTGCTGGTGGCGGTCCGATCTCTCGCGGGACGTGTGCGAGACCTACTGGCGCGACGTCCACGGAATCATGTTCGCCCGCGCGCCGGGCCTGTGGCAGTACCGGCAACTGCGCCTCGCGGCCAACCGTCCCGACCTCTGGCCGGCGGTCCCGGGCGTCTCGTTCGACGTCCCGGACGAGGCACAGCCCCAGGGCATGCCGCACGGGCTCTTCCTGGCCGAAGCGGACCTGGCCGCGTTCGGCGGCCATCCGCTGCCGAGGGAGACCATTCCCAACGACGCGCACCACTTCATCGGCCGCATCGGCGAGCCCGCCGTACAAGGCCCTCCCCCGCTGCCGACCTTCGTGGTCTGCCTCGTCCCAGCGGACGGCGCTCCGGCCGAGGGGTTCCACCGTCATCTGATCGAACGCGTCGCACGGCCGTGGAGCGAGCACCCGGGGGTCATGCGCTTGCGCGTGGAGCCGCTTCCTCCCTACGGCGAGTCGGCGATGAGCTCGCCCGGGGTGCCGCTCGAATGGCCGGGCGACGAGACCTATCTGGGCTGGATCGAGTTGGCGCTGCGCGACGAGAGCGTGGTCGGCGACCTCCCGACCGGAGGGCTCACCGGGGTCAAGGCCGTGCACACCTATCCGGTCCGCGAGATCTACACGATCACCTTCGGGGAACGGCCGACCGAGGTCGGCCTGCGCGGCTATCCGGCCGTGCAGACGATCATCGCGGCGGGCGCCGGTGACCAGCGCGGCGAGGACGTCCTGCGCCGGATCTTCGGCGACGCGGCCCGCGGGCGGAGCGCCTGACACTGTTGACCTCAAGTTTGGTTGAGGGGGCACGCTCGTCGTTAGTGGGCCCGGAGCGGCCGGGTCGCAGGACGGGGAGGGCGCATGTCCATCCGGCTTGATCACATCATCGTCCCGGCGCGGGACAAGAAGATCTCCGCCGAGTTCCTCGCGCGGATTCTCGGGCTTGAGGCGGGGGCTCAAACCGGGCCGTTCATCCCGGTGACGACCGGCAACGGCGTCACGCTCGACTTCATGGACTCCGACGACTTCCGCTCCCAGCACTGCGCGTTCCTGGTGCCGGACGAGGAGTTCGACGCCATCCTCACCCGTATCAAGGAGTCCGGCGCACGCTACTACGCCCACCCGGACGGGTCCGGCCGCGGGCAGATCAACACGCGGGACGGCGGGCGCGGCGTCTACTTCACCGACCCCGGAGGGCACGCCATGGAGGTGCTCACCGTCCCCTACGGCGGCTGGAGCTAGCGGTTGCGAGAGCACGCACCCCGCACGGCGTTTGTGTGGTGGTATGTCCGGGGCGATTCCGGGGACCTGGGGGTGTGTGCTGGCACGGGGGAAGTCGTGGGGGACGGCTCTGCTGGAGCGGTTCCACCACCCGGCGCAGGTGGTCGTCACCGGGTTCCTGGTGACGATCCTGACGGGGACGGTGCTGCTGTCCCTGCCGGTCGCCACCACCGCGGGCGACGGGGCGTCGCCGGTCGAGGCGCTGTTCACCGCCACGTCCGCGGTGTGCGTGACGGGGCTGGTGGTCACCGACCTCGATGAGCGCTGGTCGATGTTCGGGGAGCTCGTCATCATGGCCCTGGTCCAGGTGGGCGGGCTGGGGCTGATGACGATCGCGACCCTGTTCGCGATCCTGCTGTCCGGGCGGCTGGGGCTGCGGGCGCGGCTCGCGGCGCAGGTGGAGACCAAGACGCTGCGGATGACCGACGTCCGGCGCGTCGTGCGGCGAGTGGTCGCCTTCAGCCTCGTGTCCGAGGCGGTGGTGGGGGTGGTCCTCACCGCGCGGCTGATCATCGGTTACGGGGAGGCCCCCAGCCGTGCCATCTACCTGGGGTTCTTCCACGCGGTGTCGGCGTTCAACAACGCCGGGTTCACGCTGTGGCCGGACGGACTGGTCCGGTTCGCGGCCGACCCGTGGATCATCCTGACGGTGTGCGTCGCGGTGATCGTCGGCGGGCTCGGCTTCCCGGTGGTGTTCGAGCTGGCGCGGAACTGGCGGCGGCCGCGCGGGTGGTCGATCCTGACGCGCGTCACCGTGGCCGCGACGGTCGTGCTGCTCGCGGGCGGGACGCTGGTGCTGTCGGCCGCCGAATGGAACAACCCGGGCACCCTGGGCGCGCTGCCCGAGGCCGACCGGCTGCCGGGCGGCTTCATGATGGCGGTCATGCCGCGCAGCGGCGGGCTCAACGCCGTGGACGTCGGCCGGATGCACACCGAGAGCTGGCTGGTCACCGACGTGCTGATGTTCATCGGCGGCGGCAGCGCCGGGACCGCCGGCGGCATCAAGGTCACCACGTTCGGGCTGCTGGCGTTCGTGCTGTGGGCGGAGATGCGCGGCGAGACGCACGTCAACGTGGGGCACCGGCGGCTGCCGGACGGCACGCAGCGGCAGGCGATCGCGATCGTGCTGCTCGGCATCGCCATGGTCACCGCCGGGACGTTCACGCTGCTCGCGATGACGTCCCATACGCTGGACCGCGTGCTGTTCGAGGTCGTCTCGGCGTTCGGGACCGTGGGCCTGTCCACCGGGATCACCGCCGAACTGCCGCCCGCGGCCAAGGTGGTGCTGATCGTGCTGATGTTCGTCGGCCGGATCGGCCCGCTCACCTTCGCCACCGCGCTCGCGCTGCGGGAGCGCACCCGCCGCTACGAACTCCCCGTCGAAAGGCCGATCGTTGGCTGAGAACCTTCCCGTCGTGGTGATCGGCATGGGCCGGTTCGGTTCCGCGCTGGCCCAGGAACTGGCCCGGCTCGGCACCGAGGTGCTCGCCATCGACAACCGCCCGAAGATCGTCCAGGCGCTGTCGGGACGGCTCACCCACGTGATCACCGCCGACGCCACCGACATCGACGCGCTCCGCGAGCTGGGCGTGGACGAGTTCTACCGGGCCGTCGTCGCCATCGGCGGCGACCTGGAGGCCAGCATCCTGGCGACCTCGCTGCTGGCTGAGCTGGAGATCGACGACATCTGGGCCAAGGCCGTCACCCGCCAGCACAAGACCATCCTGGAGCGGGTCGGCGCCCACCACATCGTGCTGCCCGAGCACGACATGGGCGAGCGCGTCGCCCACATGGTCAGCGGCCGGATGCTCGACTACATCGAGGTCGACGAGGACTTCGCGCTCGTCAAGACGCGCCCGCCCAGGGAGATCGTCGGCATCCCCCTGGGCGAGACGCGCCTGCGGACCAAGTACGGCGTGACGGTGGTGAGCGTGAAGTCGGTCGACGAGCCGTTCACCTACGCTACGGCCGACACCGTCCTGCAGTACGGGGACGTCATCCTGATCGCCGGCCCCATCGCCAAGGTCGAACGCCTCGCCGACCGCGCCTGAACACCTGCCCCCGGCCAGGGACGGGGTCAGACGCCGAGGGAGCGGCCGATGATCTCCTTCATGATCTCCGTGGTGCCGCCGAAGATCGTCTGGATGCGGACGTCCTGGTACGCCTTGGCGATCGGGTACTCGGTCATGTAGCCGTAGCCGCCGTGGAGCTGGACGCAGCGGTCGACCACCCGCTTGAGCAGCTCGGTGTTCCACCACTTGAGCATCGCCGCCTCGTCGGCGGTCAGCTCGCCCCGGCTCTCCTTGAGGATGCACTCGTCGGTGAAGGTGCGGCTGACGGTCAGCTCCGTCTTCATCTCCGCGAGGGTGAAGCGGTTGTACTGGAACTTGCCGATGGGGCGGCCGAACGCCTCGCGGGTCTTGCAGTACTCCAGGGTCTGCGCGAAGGCGTCCTCGGCGGCGGCCTGCGCGGTCGCGCCGATGGACAGGCGCTCGCGGGCGAGGTTCTGCATCAGGTAGATGAACCCCATGCCCTCCTCGCCGAGGAGGTTCTTCTTCGGCACGCGGACGTTGTCGAAGAACAGTTCCGCGGTGTCCTGCGCGTGCATCCCGACCTTGTCGAGGTTGCGGCCGCGCTCGAAGCCGTCCATGCCGCGCTCGACGACCAGGAGGCTGACGCCCTTCGCGCCGGCCGCCGGGTCGGTCTTGGCGACCACGATGACGAGGTCGGCGAGGATGCCGTTGGAGATGAACGTCTTGGAGCCGTTCAGGACGTAGTCGTCGCCGTCCTTGATCGCGGTGGTCTTGATGCCCTGCAGGTCGGAGCCGGCGGCGGGCTCGGTCATCGCGATCGCGGTGATGATCTCGCCGGAGCAGTAGCCGGGGAACCAGCGGGCCTTCTGCTCGTCGTTGCAGAGCTGCCGCAGGTAGCCGCCGTTGATGTCGTTGTGGACGGCGAAGCCCGGCCCGTGGATGCCGGCGCGGGCCAGCTCCTCGTTGAGGATCACGTAGTAGCGGTAGTCGGACTCGCCGCCGCCCCCGTACTCCTCCGGCATGTCGATGCCGAGCAGGCCGGCGCGGCCGGCCGCGAGCCACACCTCGCGCGAGACGATGCCGTCCTTCTCCCACTGCTCGTGGTGGGGGGCGGCCTCCTTCTCGATGAAGGACCGCACCATGTCGCGGAACGCCTCGTGCTCTTCGGTGTAGATATCCCGTCCCATCCGGCGGTCTCCCTCGGTAAGTGCTCGCTGATACAGAATTAATGTAACACTGGCACTGTCACATAAAGGGAGGCGGGATGGAACTGACCGTGGACGAACTGGCCTCCCGCGCCGGGGTCACCGTCCGGACCGTGCGGTTCTACGCCGGGCGCGGCCTGCTCCCGCCGCCTAAGCTGCGCGGCCGGACCGGCCTGTACGGCGCCGCGCACCTCGCGCGGCTGGAACTCGTCCGCGAGCTCCAGTCGCTCGGCCTCACCCTCGCCTCCATCGAGAAGCACCTGCAGAAGATCCCGCCCGACGCGCCCGCCGAGGACCTCGCGCTCCAGCGCGCCCTGCTGTCGCCGTGGGCGCCGGAACGCCCCGAGGACCTCGGCCGGCACGAGCTCGACCGGCGCGCGGGCCGGCACCTGGACGACGACCTGCTGAAACGGCTGGAGGCCCTCGGCGTCGTCGAGTTCGTCTCCGACGACGTCATCCGGGTCGTGTCGCCCGCGCTGCTCGGCATCAGCGCCGAACTCGCCGCGCTGCCGATGCCGCTGGACACGCTCATCGCCTCGCACGAGGCCGTCGACCGGCACACGACCGCCCTGGCCACCGAGCTGCAGCGCGTCTTCCAGGACACGGTCGTGCGGCCGTACCGGGAGGGCGGACGCGCGCCGCAGGAGCGGGAGCGGCTGATGGAGATGGCCGGGAAGCTGAAGCCGCTGATGATCCAGTCGCT
This sequence comes from Actinomadura sp. GC306, assembly GCF_004348665.1. Taxonomy (GTDB): domain Bacteria; phylum Actinomycetota; class Actinomycetes; order Streptosporangiales; family Streptosporangiaceae; genus Spirillospora. The sequence goes on from NZ_SMKM01000098.1 coordinate 15,461, forward strand.
CGTCACGTCGTTCCAGCGGGCCGTGGACAAGGCCATCCGGCAGTCGGTCCCCGACTGACGCAAAGGCCCACCGGCCTCGTTGACTTGCGGCGTGTTGTTGTTATGGAGCGCTCCATAACAACAACACGCCGCAAGTCAACGACAACTGCGGGGGGTTAGGCGTTCTTCCACTCCTGCTCCTGGTACTTCACCAGGTGCGGGTGGACTAGCGTGTTCGGCTCCACGTCCCTAGCCCGGCGGTCCTTGGGGAAGATCGTCGACGCCTGGAGGAGCTGCTCGTCCATGAAGCGGAGGTCGGGGACGTCTTGCGGGAGCCTGAGCGGCGGGGGCTCGTCGGTCGGCGCCGCCAGGACGTACCCCCAGTCGCCGAAGCTCGGCACGTCCACGTGGTACGGGACGGTCGCCAGCCCCGCCGCGGCGATCGACTTCTCGATGCTCCAGAACGACTTCGGGGCGAAGTACGGCGAACCCGACTGGACGACCATCCGGCCGCCGGGCGCCAGCACCCGCTTCACCATGCCGTAGAACTCGACCGAGTACAGCTTGGCGGTCGCGACGTCGTCGGGGTCGGGCATGTCCACGATGACCGTGTCGAACTCCTCGCGCAGGCCGCGCAGCCAGGTGAACGCGTCCGCCTCGACCGTCCTGGCGCGCGGGTCGTCGAACACGCGGCCGTTGAGGGACACGAGCGGCCCGTACTCGCGGGCCAGGCGCAGCATCTCCGGGTCGAGCTCGACCAGCGTCGCGCTCCGGACCGTGTCGTACTTCAGCACCTCGCGCAGCGCGAGGCCGTCCCCGCCGCCGAGGACGAGGACCCTGCCGTGCGGCCCGGACATGATCGGATGGACGAGCGACTCGTGGTACCGGTACTCGTCCACGGAGGAGAACTGCAGGTCGCCGTTGAGGAACAGCCGCAGGTCCGGACGGCCCGACAGCGCCACCTGCCGGGTAATGACGATCTCCTGGTACGGGGTCTGCCGGGACAGCACGATCGGATCCCGGTAGAGGACCTGCCGGGCCGACACCTCGAACCGGTCGGCCAGGACGTACGTCCCGCCGAGCACGGCCAGCACCGCCACCATCGTCGACCACAGCGCGACCTGGATCCCGCGGCCGACCTCCCGCCGGAACAGCCACAGCACCACCGCGATCCCCGCCACCACGTTGACCGCGCCGACCAGCAGCGCGCCGCGGATGTGCCCGAACACCGGCAGCAGCAGGAACGGGAACGCCAGCCCGCCGAGCAGCGCACCGACGTAGTCGGCCGCGAACAGGTCGGCGACCGCGGCGCCCGCCTCCTGCCGCCGGATCCGCTGCAGCAGCGTCATCAGCAGCGGCAGCTCCGCGCCGATCAGCGCCCCGACCAGGAACGCCACCACGATCAGGACCGGGTTGTACAGGCTCAGCCACGCGAACGCCGCGTACAGCGCCAGCACCGACAGCCCGCCGACCAGCGCCAGCAGCGCCTCCACGATCGCGAACGCCGCGACCGGCCAGCGCCGCAGCGGCTTGGCCAGCAGCGACCCGACGCCCATCGCGAAGACCATCACCGACAGCACGATGGACGCCTGGGTGACCGAGTTGCCCATCAGGTAGCTGCCGAGGGCCACCAGCGCCAGCTCGTACACCAGCCCGCAGGCCGCGCAGGTGAACACGGCCGCCAGCACCAGCGCCCGCGCGACCCGCGCCGGGATGCCGAGCGACACCGGGCGCTCCTCGACGGCTTCGCCCGGCTCCTCCCGCAGGGCCGTGTCCCCGGCCGTGTCCCCCGCCGTGTCCCCGGCCATCAGCCGCTTCCCCGCAGCGTCATCGCCCCCTCGTCAGCGGATGGTCAGGAGACCGCCCCGGCGACGATCGCGGCGAGGCCCAGGTCGGCGGCGGCGACGACCCAGCCGGCCGGATGGATCTTCGCGCCGCCGCCGCTCGCGTCGACGAGCGTCGCGCCGAGCTTGCCGGGCGTCGTCACGTCCAGGAGCAGGAACGCGATGGCCATCAGCACGATGCCGATGCCGCCGAACACCGCCGTGTCGATCAGGCCGGCGCCCAGGTCGTCGTCACTGGTGATGATCGCCGTGGTGACGATGATCCCGACGCTGAACAGCTTCACCGCGAGCAGCAGCGCGGCGCCCTTGTTGCCGTCGGTCCAGATCTGCTTGCCGAGCTTACCGGGGGTCAAAAGCTCCACGGCCAGGTAGCCGACCGCCATGAGGGCGATGCCGACCCCGCCGTAGGCGAAGGTCGCGCCGATCTCGTTGAGCATGTCGTCGTTCATCTACTTATCGCTCCTCATTTGCCCGAGCCCGGCCCGCCGCCGCGGAACGACGCCGCACCGCCGGAGGTCCATCCGTTGCTTCCCGGCCGCAGCCAGACCCCGCCGATGTGCGAGTGGTAGCGGTCGTAACCGCGCCGGGGGTTGTCGACGGTGATGCGGCTGCCCGCCCCGTCCGGCAGGACGCCGACGACCAGCTTGGGGTACTGCAGGAAGATCCCGCCCGCCGCGCCGCGGGTCGCGAGGTCGTCCACCCGGTTGATCGGCCGGTACTTGCCGCTGATCTCCGAGGCGACCGCCTGCGGCGCCTTCGGGGACCGGAACGTGTCGTGCCCGGCCCTGGTGTACTTGTCGGCGATCCACTCGCGGTTCGAGGTGCCGCAGGCCCCGAGGGCGGGGACGGCCAGCACCGCGGCGAGCACGCCGCCGAGCATCCTGTTTCTGCTGTTCACGATGGTTTCACCAGCCGGCTCCGCGTCATCACTATCTCCCGGGTCTGCGGGTAGGCGTGCCACGTCCGCCAGCCGAGCCCGATGTCGTCCGGTGCGGGGGTCTCCAGGGCGAGGGCGGTGACGGCGTGGCGTGAGCCGGGGAAGTCCCCGGTCAGCGCGTCACCGCGGTCGGCCAGCCGCGCGCAGACCGCCTCGACGGCGCGCTCGAACGCGATGCCGTCGCTGTGCGTGGCCGTCGTCGCGGCGAACTCGTAGGTCCAGCCGGGGAGGCTGGTGGCGGCGCGGCCCGGCAGCGGCTCGGCGGCGCCGGGCAGGCACGCCACCGTCTCGCTGAGCGGCCCGGCGATGACCTGGTGGGACGCGCCGAGCAGCCGCAGCTCCACGGTCAGGCCGGCGCGCTGCACGGGCAGGACGGCGAGCGCCGCCATGCGCGGCAGGCCGAGCGCGAAGGACAGCGCGTCGGCGCGGGCGTCCGCGTAGGGGGTGTCGAGGGTGGCCCGCAAATCAGGCACCGCCGCCCGGGTAGATGGTCAGCGACCCGGTCGGCACGCGCTCGCCGAGGCCCGCCTCCCAGCGCCCGCCGCCGTACTGCTCGAACGACAGGTACTTCCCGCGCGGGCCCTCGTAGTCGACGTACTCCACGCGTCCCTGGACGCCGAGGCCGGTCGTGCCCTCACTGGTGTAGTCGGCGGTGCCGTGCTCCTCGCGGCGGTACTCGACGCCGTCCACGACGACCGTCCGCGCGCTGGGGGTGAGGTCGCCGATCTCGTGCTCGGTCCACCAGACGACCTCCAGGTCGGGGTCCTCCTCGACGGAGATCCAGACCTTGGTGCCCTCGATGGTGTCGGCGTCGAGCAGGTGCTCGCTCCAGGTGAAGCCGCCCTCGCGCAGCCGCACCGAACCGCGCACGAAGTACCGGACGCCGAGGTACTCGACCATGTCGCCCGCCTTCAGCGTGCGCGGGTCGCCGGCCACCAGGTCACCGGGGGCGAACGGGTCGCGCGGGGCGGCCGGGGCGGCCGGCGGCGGGGCCGGCGAACGGCGGCGCCCGAGCAGGACGACGATCAACACGACCAAGGCGATCAGGATCAGTACGAGCAGGATCACTATCGCCGCTCCGCTCACGGACACCTCCATCTTTTCGTTCCCGTTCCTGCACGGACCCGCGGATACTACCGACTGCGGCCCGCCGTGCCCATACCGCGTCAGACGTAGCAAACAACCACCAGGTTTCATGCGAAAACCGAGCAATCGGCACAAAACCGAGGCCGGACCGGAACCGGCGGCCGTGGAACGGCCGGACGCCCCTAGAGGCACTCGACCTGGAGGCGCTCGGCCTGGAAGCGCTCGGCCTAGAGGCGCTCGACGGCGGCGGCGACGCGCTCGTCGGTGGCGGTGAACGCGATCCGGATGTGCCGGGCGCCCGCCGGGCCGTAGAACTCGCCGGGGCCGACGAGGATGCCGAGGGACGCCAGGTGGGCGACGGTGTCCCAGCACGGCTCGTCCCGCGTGGCCCACAGGTACAGCGACGCCTCGGAATGGTCGATGCGGAAGCCGTGCTTCTCGAACGCGGTGCGCAGGGCGGCGCGGCGGCGCGCGTACCGCTCCCGCTGCTCGTCCACGTGCGCGTCGTCGTCGAACGCGACCGCCATCGCCGCCTGCACCGGGCCGGGGACGATCATCCCGGCGTGCTTGCGGACCTCCAGCAGCCGCTTGACGAGCGCGAGGTCGCCGGTGACGAAACCGGCGCGGTAGCCGGCCATGTTGGAGCGCTTGGAGAGGGAGTTGACGGCGAGCAGCCCCTCGTGCGACCCGTCGCACACGTCCGGGTGCAGGATCGACACCGGCGGGCTCGCGTCCTCCCAGCCGAACTCCAGGTAGCACTCGTCGCTGACGACGATCGCGCCGCGGCCGCGCGCCCACGCCACGACCTTGCGCAGGTGCTCGGCGGGCAGCACCTTGCCCGTCGGGTTCGACGGCGAGTTCACCCAGACGATCTTCGGCCGGACCGGGCCGAGGGACAGCAGGCCGTCCGCCGCGACGGGCGTCGCCCCGGCCAGCCGGGCGCCCACGTCATAGGTCGGGTAGGCCAGCTCGGGGAACACGACCCGGTCGCCGGGGCCCGCGCCGAGCAGCGTCGGCAGCCAGGCCACCAGCTCCTTCGTGCCGATGACGGGGAGCACCGCGTCCGGGTCGGCGCCCGGCACGCCGGCGCGGCGCCGCAGCCAGCCCGCCGCCGCCTCGCGCAGCCGCGGCGTCCCGTAGGTCTGCGGATAGCCGGGCGCGTCGGCGGCACCGGCCAGCGCCGCCCGGATCGGCTCGGGGGTCGGGTCCACGGGCGTCCCGACCGACAGGTCGGCGATGCCGCCGGGGTGGGCGAGGGCCCGCTCCTTGTACGGCGCGAGCCGATCCCACGGGAAATCCGGCAGCGTGAACAACGTCCCACCCCTCAACCTGTGAACCACGGGCCACTCCAGAACCCGCGAGGCCGTGGCCCTCCCCCCGAAGGGGAGGCCACGGCCTGGAAAACGACGCAGGAGCCCCCTGGGGAGCGCGCCTCTCCGGACGCTCCCCCGGCGGCCGTCCGCCCGTCAGTCGTCGTGCTCCTGCGGGGGCAGCGCGGCGACGATCGGGTGATCCTTGTCGATCTTCCCGACCTTGGACGCACCGCCCGGCGACCCGAGGTCGTCGAAGAACTCCACGTTGGCCTTGTAGAAGTCCTTCCACTGCTCAGGCGTGTCGTCCTCGTAGTAGATCGCCTCAACCGGGCAAACCGGCTCGCACGCACCACAGTCGACGCACTCATCCGGGTGGATGTAGAGCATGCGCTTGCCCTCGTAGATGCAGTCGACCGGGCACTCCTCGATGCATGCCTTGTCGAGCAGATCCACGCAGGGCTGCGCGATGACGTAGGTCACGTCAGTGACTCCTCTCGGGTTTCCGGCCCCGCCGCACGTCACGGCTCACCGCAAGCTCGCTGTGAATAGTATGGCCACCACGGCGCCGTCGACTCGACACGGGGGTCCTCCATGTCAGGCCGCTTCGCCGCGCGGTTGGTGGTCTCCATCAGCAGCGCGGACGTGGGGCAGCGGATCTCGCTGCGCCGCCGCCTGCCAACGGGAGAGTACAGCGACGTCATCGGGGTGCTCGAATCCTGGTCCGGCGATACGCTCACCCTCCGCCGCCGCAACGGCGAACGCGTCGAAATCGACTCGAAGACGATGGTCGCGGCCAAGGTGGTCCCACTGACCC
>NZ_SMKM01000099.1 GCF_004348665.1 Actinomadura sp. GC306
GTCCGCCCCCGGCCGCTCCGCCCCCGTGAACCGGTACCCACGGCAGTTGGGGGGAGTGGGGCGGTGAGGCCCAGTGCCGCGGGTACCGGTCGTTCATGCGGCCCGCCCCGTCCGTGACCCGGCCCGGACGGCGGCCGCCGGCGTGCGCATCGTGCATGAGCCCATGAGAACTCCTCACCGATGAGGATGGTGCACGCCGGAGAACGCGCTGTCTGCGTCATCTGACACTTTTGGCGAAATTTGCAGCCTCGGGCCGGGTCGCCCGCGGGTCACCGGGCCAGGGCGTTGAGGAGCCGGTTGACCGGGCCGCCGAGGTTCCAGCGGTCGGCCAGCGCGACGAGCGCCTCGGGATCGCGCGCCCCGGCGGGGAGGCGGTCGTCCAGCGCCGCGAGCTCGGGCGCGTCGATGTCGGTGACGACCCGCACCACCGTCTCGGCGGCGGCGAGGTAGTCCCGTGCGGCCTCCAGTCGGCGCCGCGCGCCCGCCGGGAACCCCGCGTCCCCGCCGGAGTCGAGCGCGGCGAGGATCCCCTCGACCGACCCGAACCGGGTGACCAGCGCGGCGGCCGTCTTGTCGCCGACGCCCGGGACGCCGGGCAGGCCGTCGCTCGGGTCGCCGCGCAGCGTCGCGTAGTCGCCGTAGCCGCGGCCCGGGATGCCGTACTTGGCGGCGACCTCCTGCTCGCCCATCACCTGCAGGTTCCGGACGCCGCGCGCCGTGTACAGGACCGCGACCGGGCCGCGGTCGTCCACCAGCTGGAACAGGTCGCGGTCGCCGGTGACGATGTCGACCGGGCCGTCCGCCGCGCCGCGCGTCGCCAGCGTCCCGATGACGTCGTCGGCCTCGTACCCCGGGACGCCCGCGCGGGCGAGCCCGAACGCGTCGAGCACCTCGTCGATGACGGGCAGCTGCGCCTCCAGCGCGTCGGGCGTCTGGTCGCCGCCGTCGCCGGCGACCCGGTGCGCCTTGTAGGACGGCAGCGCCTCGACCCGGAACGCGGGCCGCCAGTCGGCGTCCATGCAGCACACGAGCCGGTCCGGCGACCGGTCCTGCACCAGCCGCGCGATCATGTCGACGAGGCCGCGCACCGCGTTCACCGGCGTCCCGTCGGGCGCCGTCACCGACTCGGGCACCCCGAAGAAGGCGCGGAAGTACAGCGACGGCGTGTCCAGCAGCATCAACCCGCTCATGCGACGACATGCTGCCACGCCGGTGCGACGGCGGCGCGGCGCCGCGCCTCTGGGATCCTGGTACCGGACAAAGCCGGTACGGACAGAGACCGCGAGATTGGAGACGGGTGTGACAACGGAGTTGTATCCGCGTGAGCGTCCCGGCCTGGTGCGCGACGCGGCGGCCGCGGCGGGGCTCGGCGCGGTGCTGCTGACCCCCGGGCCGGACCTGCGGTACGTCACCGGGTACGACGCCAAGGAGCTGGAGCGGCTCACCTGCCTGGTGGTCCCGGCCGAGGGCGAGGCGTTCCTGGTCGTGCCGAGGCTGGAGCTGCCCGCGGCGCAGGAGTCGCCGGCCGGGGGCCTCGGCCTGGAGATGGTGCCCTGGGACGAGACCGACGACCCGTACGCGCTCGTCGCCCGCCGGCTGCCGCGCGGCGTGCGGGCGGTGGGCGTGGGCGACCGGATGTGGGCGGTCATGGCGCTGCGGTTCCGCGCCGCGATGCCGGGCGCCGAGCAGGTCGCGGCCGGGGAGGTGCTGCGCGGGCTGCGGATGCGCAAGAGCGCCGCCGAGGTCGCCGCGCTGCGCGAGGCGGGCGCGGCGATCGACCGGGTGCACCGCCGCGTCCCGGACATCCTCAAGGCCGGCCGCACCGAGCGGGAGGTGGCCCGCGACATCGCCGAGCTGATCCTCGCCGAGGGCCACACGCGGGTCGACTTCGTCATCGTCGGGTCCGGGCCGAACGGCGCCAGCCCGCACGCCGAGCCGTCGGACCGGGTCGTGCGGCCGGGCGAGCCGGTGGTGGTCGACATCGGCGGGACGATGCCGAGCGGGTACTGCTCGGACTCCACCCGCAACTACTGCGTCGGCGAGCCGCCCGCGGACTACCGCGCGTACTACGCGGTGCTGGAGGAGGCGCAGCGCGCCGCCGTCGCGGCCGTCCGGCCCGGCGCGACGCCCGAGGCGGTGGACGCCGCCGCCCGCGACGTCATCGCGGCGGCCGGGCACGGCGAGCACTTCTTCCACCGCACCGGGCACGGCATCGGCCTGGAGTCGCACGAGGAGCCCTACATCGTGGCGGGCAACCGCGAGCCGCTGGAGCCGGGCATGGCCTTCTCCGTGGAGCCGGGCATCTACCCCGGCCCGCACGGCGCCCGCATCGAGGACATCGTCGTGTGCACCGAGGACGGCCACGAGTCGGTGAACCACACCGGCCGCGGCGTGGTGATCGTGGGCTGAGCGCGGCGCGGCCGCCCGGCGGAACGGGGGCGCGGACGGGGTTTCCGTCCGCGCCCCCGCGCCGTTGCGGACGGCCGCCCGGCGCCGAGGAGACGGGCGGGTAACGATCTCTGCACCAAATGCGTCAGCGGGCACCGCGCCGGTTGCGGGGCGGGGTGTCCGCCATGTACCACCTTCAGTGTTACGCGGGGGTAAATCGCGTTCCTGCCGTCCGGCGCGGCGGGCCCGGTCCCGCCGCGCCGGACGAGAGCCGTGCCGTACACGAAGAGGAGACGCCGTGGCAGAGGTCGATCTGACCAGCGTCGGGAAGGTCTATCCCGACGGCACGCGGGCCGTGACCGACCTGAACCTCCACATCGCCGACGGAGAGTTCCTCGTCCTGGTGGGTCCGTCCGGATGCGGCAAGACGACCGCGCTGCGGATGGTCGCCGGGCTGGAGGACATCTCCGAGGGCGAGATCAGCATCGGCGGCCGCGTCGTGAACCGGGTGCCCGCCCGCGACCGCGACGTCGCGATGGTGTTCCAGAGCTACGCCCTCTACCCGCACCTGTCGGTCCGCGACAACATCGGGTTCGGGCTGTCGCTGCGCAAGCTGCCGAAGGCCGAGATCAGGGAGCGGGTCGACCGCGCGGCGGCGACCCTCGGCCTGACCGAGCACCTGTCCCGCAAGCCCCGCAACCTGTCGGGCGGGCAGCGGCAGCGGGTCGCGATGGGCCGCGCGATCGTCCGCGAGCCGCAGGCGTTCCTGATGGACGAGCCGCTGTCGAACCTGGACGCCAAGCTCCGCGTCCAGATGCGCGCCGAGATCGCCCGCCTGCAGCGCGACCTCGGCGTCACCACGATCTACGTCACCCACGACCAGACCGAGGCGATGACGCTCGGCGACCGGGTCGCGGTGATGAAGAGGGGCGAACTGCAGCAGGTCGCTCCGCCCCAGGAGCTCTACGACCGGCCGGTGAACCTGTTCGTCGCCGGCTTCATCGGCTCACCCGCCATGAACCTGGTCCAGGGCACGCTGTCGGGGGACGCGGCGAACCCGCGCCTGACGATCGGCGAGACGACCCTGGCGCTTCCGGCCCGCGTGCTGACCGAGCGCCCGGCCCTGGCGTCCCACCTCGGGCGCGACGTCGCCGTCGGCATCCGCCCCGAGGACATGGAGGACTCCGAGCTCGTGGACGCCCCCGAGGGGTCCACCCTGACCTCGACCGCCGACCTGGTCGAGGCGATGGGCTCGGACGTGCTCGTCCATTTCGCGATCGAGGCGTCCCCGGTCGTCACCGAGGACACCAGGGAACTCGCCCGCGACGCGGGCGCCGACGTGCCGGGGGAGCTGGAGAGCCCCCGCACGGATCTGGTCGCGCGGTTCAGCCCGCGCACCCGCGTGAAGGTCGGCGACCCGGTGACGGTCCGCGTCGACACCGGCCGCCTGCACTTCTTCGATATCGAGTCCGGCGCGTCGATCTGGGGAGCAGACGACGCCGCCGGTGCGTCCAGGGAGGATGAAGGATGAGGGTCACCAGACGTGCAGTAGGGGCCGCCGTGGCGGCGGGCCTGCTCCTGTCGTCGGCCGCCGCGTGCGGCGGCGACGACGACGGCGGGGACGGCTCGGCGCCCGCCGGCGGCGGGGAGCTGAAGGGCACCACGATCGAGGTCGCGGCCAAGTGGACCGGCCCCGAGGAGGAGAACTTCCGCAAGGTCCTGGACGCGTTCCAGAAGAAGACCGGCGCCACCGTCAACTACGCCTCCACCGGTGAGAACACCGACGCGTTCCTCGGCCCGCGCCTGGAGGCCGGCAACCCGCCGGACGTGGCGATCCTGCCGCAGCCGGGCCTGATGCGGCAGTACGCCGAGAAGGGCTCGCTCAAGCCGCTGAGCCCGGACGTGGTGTCGGAGGTCGACAAGAACTTCTCGCCGTACTGGAAGGAGCTCGGCTCCTCCGGCGACAAGACCTACGGCGTGATGATCAAGGCCGCGTACAAGTCGATCCTGTGGTACCGCCCGCAGGCGTTCTCCGACGCGGGCGTCCAGCCCCCGACCACGTGGCAGGAGCTCGTCACCGCGGCCGGCACCCTGCAGGAGGCGGGCACCACGCCGTTCACCCTGGCGGCCGGGCCGGACGACTCCTGGACGCTGACCGACTGGTTCGAGAACGTCTACCTGTCGACGGCCGGCCCGGAGAACTACGACAAGCTCGCCGACCACGAGATCAAGTGGACCGACCCGACGGTCGCCAAGGCGCTGGAGACGCTCGCCCAGATCTGGGGCAAGCCCGACTTCCTCAACGGCGGCGTCGCGACCGCGACCAAGACCAAGTTCGACGAGTCGGTCACCCAGGCGTTCGGGCAGGAGAAGGCCGCCATGGTCTACGGCGGCGACTTCGCCGCCGCGAACATCGCCACCACCGACGCCAAGGTCGGCACGGACGCCAAGGTGTTCGCCTTCCCCAAGGCCGGTGACACCGCCCCGGCGATCCTCGGCGGCGACGTCGCCGTCGCGCTGAAGGACGGCGAGGGCGCCCAGGAGCTGATGAAGTACCTCGCCTCGCCCGAGGCGGGCAAGGTCTGGGCCGGGCTCGGCGGCTACCTCACCCCGAACAAGAACGTCCCGCCGGACGCCTACGCCGACCCGGTCGCCAAGCAGCTCATCGGCCAGCTCCAGCAGGCCGGCGACGCCGCCCGCTACGACATGTCCGACCTGACGCCCGCCGCCTTCGGCGCGACGCCCGGCGACGGCATGTGGGAGGCGCTGCGCACCTTCGTGCAGAAGCCCGACGACGTCGAGGGCACCCAGAAGAAGCTGGAGGCCGAGGCCGCCGAGGCGTACAAGTAGGGAACAGTAGGGAACCTGGATGAAGGCTCCGAAAGACGGGGTGCCGCCGGCCGCCACGGCCGGCGGCGCCGCCGCCGTCGCCGACCCCGCCCCCGATCCGCCCCGCAAGCGCCGGGCGCGCGAGCGGCTGACCCCGCCCTCGTGGCTGGCGCTGCTGTTCCTGCTGCCGGCGCTGGTGCTGCTCGGGTTCCTCGTGGTGTACCCGATCGTCTACTCGGTGATCCGCAGCCTCTTCGACGCCGCCGGCGACACCTTCGTCGGCGTGGACAACTACGCCGGCGTCTTCCAGGGCCGCGAGAACCTCATCGCGGTGCGCAACACCGCCATCTGGGTCGTGGTGGCTCCGAGCCTGGTCACCATCGTCGGGCTGTTCTTCGCCGTCCTCACCGAGCGGATCCGGTGGTCGACGGCGTTCAAGCTCGTCGTGTTCATGCCGATGGCGATCTCGTTCCTGGCGTCCGGCGTGATCTTCCGGCTGGTGTACCAGCAGGACCCGGACAAGGGCGTGGCGAACGCGGCGATGGTCGCGATCCACGACACGTTCGCGAGCGAGACCGGCTACCCGGGCGCCGGGCCCCGCGGCGGCGGCGACCAGCCGCTGCGCGAGGACGCCGGCGGGGTCGCCACGACCGGCACCCACTCGGCCGGGCAGAGCGTCCTGGTGCCGCTGGTGAAGGTCAAGCCGGAGTTCGTGCCGGACGGCGCCGAGCCGGCCGCGCAGCCGCCGCCCGCGCGGGCGGGGCAGGTCACCGGGACGGTCTGGTTCGACTTCACCCGGGGCGGGGGCGGTGAGCCGAACGTCCCGAACGCGGGCGAGACCGGGCTGCCCGGGATCAAGGTCGAGGCGGTGCGCGGCGGCGAGGTCGTCGCGACCGCGACCACGAACGCCGACGGCACGTTCACGCTGTCGGAGGTGCCGGACGGGGCGTACACGATCCGGCTGCCCGCCGACAACTTCGCCGCCCCCTACCGGGGCGCGGAGTGGCTCGGCAGCACGCTCATCACCCCCGCGATCATCGGGTCGTACCTATGGGTGTGGTCCGGCTTCGCGATGGTCCTGATCGCGGCGGGGCTCGCCGCGATCCCGCGCGACGCGCTGGAGGCGGCGCGCGTGGACGGCGCCACCGAATGGCAGGTGTTCCGGCGGGTGACGATCCCGCTGCTCGCGCCGGTGCTGATGGTGGTGGTGGTCACCCTCACCATCAACGTGCTGAAGGTGTTCGACCTGGTGTACATCATCGGCGGCGGCGATCCGGACGCCAGCGTGCTCGCGCTGGAGATGTGGAGAGAGGCGTTCGGCGGCGGGAACGACCAGGGGGCCGGCAGCGCCATCGCCGTGCTGCTGTTCGTGCTCGTCGTGCCCGCCATGCTGTTCAACATCCGGCGAATGCGGCAGGAGCGCACATGAGCACCGCGGAGAAGGTCGCCAAGACACCGGACGGGCCGGACGGACCGGGCGGCGGGCCGGCGGACGGCAGCGCCGCGGCCGGGTCGCCGCGCCGCGGGGTCGCCGCCCGCGTCGTCGGCCGGATCGGCGGCGGGGCCGCGCAGGCGGTGCTGGTCCTGATCGCGCTGTTCTGGCTGGTGCCGACGCTCGGGCTGCTGGTGGCGTCGCTGCGCTCCAACCAGGACAACGCCGCCAGCGGCTGGTGGAACGTGTTCACCGAGCCGACGCAGCTGACCCTGGAGTCCTACTCCGCGCTGCTCGACAAGCCGGACTTCGTCGACTCGTTCTGGAACACCGTGCTGATCACGGTCCCGTCGACGCTGCTGGTCGTGGTGATCGCCTCGCTGGCCGCCTACGCGTTCGCCTGGCTGGAGTTCCCCGGCCGGGACTGGCTGTTCCTCATCGTGGTGGCGCTGCTGGTGGTGCCGGTCCAGGTCGCGCTGATCCCGGTCGCCAAGCTGTACGGCAACATCCAGTTCGGCGGCTGGCAGATGTTCGGGTCCGTCACCGGCGTGGTGCTGTTCCACGTCGCGTTCGGGCTGCCGTTCGCGATCTTCCTGCTGCGCAACTTCTTCGCGGCGATCCCCCGGGACCTGCTGGAGGCGGCGCGGATGGACGGCGGCTCGGAGTGGACGATCTTCCGGCGGGTGATCTTCCCGCTGGGCGGCCCGGCGATCGCCTCGCTCGGCATCTTCCAGTTCCTGTGGGTGTGGAACGACCTGCTGGTCGCGCTGGTGTTCGCCGACACCGAGGCGCAGCCGATGACCAAGTGGCTGCAGTCGCAGATGCGGCAGTTCACCGGCAACATCGACATCCTCGCGCCCGGCGCGTTCCTGTCGCTGATCGTCCCGCTGGCGGTGTTCTTCGCCTTCCAGCGGTACTTCGTGCAGGGCGTCCTGGCGGGGTCGGTGAAGTGACCGCGCCGGTCTCGTGACGTGCGGTCGGAGCCCCGCGGCCTGCAGGAAGGCCGCGGGGCTCCGCCGTGCCGTCACCCGTGCGCGGGCAGGATCAGGCGGTCTTGTCCAGCGTCGCCGCAGCGGTGTGGTGCCGGGCGCCGGGGTGCCCGATGGACAGCCCGCTGGCCGGGTCGAAGAAGTGCAGCCGGCGGGTGTCGACGGCGAGGTCGACGTGCTGGTTCGGCCGCACGTGGGAGCGGGAGTTGACCCGGGCGGTCCACAGCGCCTTGTTGTCGACCAGCGGGATCGCCATGTCCTCCTCGCCCTCGGTGGCGTCGGAGGCCAGGTCGGCGGTGTCCTTGTGCTCGACCGGCGGCGCGTCGATGGTGAAGATGACGTTGATCTCGCTGCCGAGCTCCTCGGTGACGCTGCTGCGCACCGCCATCGGCGCCCACTCGGGCTTGGCGTGCGCGGCGTCCTCGAAGTCGGACGGGCGGATCCCGAGGACGACGTCGCGGCCGAAGTAGTCCCGCAGGCCGGGGCGGTCGTCGATGAGCGGGGCGGGGACCGGCAGCGTGTACCCGGCGAAGGACACCTGCGCGCCGCCGTCACCGGTGGTGAGCCGGGCGGAGACGAAGTTCATCGCGGGGGAGCCGATGAAGCCGGCCACGAACAGGTTGACCGGGTGGTCGAACAGCCGCTGCGGGGTGTCGACCTGCTGCAGCTGGCCGTCGCGCATCACGCAGACGCGCGAGCCGAGCGTCATGGCCTCCACCTGGTCGTGCGTGACGTAGACGGTGGTGACGCCGAGCCGCTCGTGCAGCTGGCTGAGGGAGGCGCGCATGGACACGCGGAGCTTGGCGTCCAGGTTGGACAGGGGCTCGTCCATCAGGAACGCCTGCGGCTGGCGGACGATCGCGCGGCCCATCGCGACCCGCTGGCGCTGCCCGCCCGACAGCGCGGCGGGCTTGCGGGACAGGTACTGCTCAAGACCGAGCATTTTGGCGGCCTCGCGGACCTTCTGCTTGATCTCCGCCTTCGGCGTGCCGCGCAGCTTGAGGCCGAACGCGAGGTTCTGCTCGACGGTCATGTGCGGGTACAGCGCGTAGTTCTGGAAGACCATCGCGATGTCGCGGTCCTTGGGGGCGAGGTCGTTGACGATCCGGTCGCCGATCGAGATCTTCCCGCCGGTGATCTCCTCCAGGCCCGCGATCATCCGCAGCGCGGTGGACTTCCCGCAGCCGGACGGGCCGACCAGCACCATGAACTCGCCGTCGCGGATCTCCAGGTCGAGGCCGTCCACGGCCTTGACGCCGCCGGAGTAGACCTTGTCGACCCCGTCCAGCACGATCTTCGCCATCCGAACCCCTCCGTGGAAACGTTTCCATCAATCCCTGCCGAGCAGGGTCTATGTCGCACTTTTTGGAGTAAACATTATGGAAACGTTTCCATGGGAGGGTGCGTCGTGAGAAGGTGACCGGGAACGGGCGAAGGGGGAGGTCGGTCCATGGCACCGCGCAGGCCGGCGACCATCAAGGACGTGGCGGCGGCGGCGGGCGTCGGCATCGCCACGGTGTCGCGGGTGTTCTCCGGCACCGGCTCGGTCGGCGCCGCCACCCGCGAGCGCGTCCTGGCCGCGGCCCGCGAGCTGGACTACCGGCCGAGCGCCCTCGGCCGCGGCCTCAAGCTGCGCCGCAGCGGCGGCATCGGCCTGGTCGTGCCCGACGTCACCGACCCGTTCTGCGCCGAGCTCGTCGCGGGCGTCCTGGCGTGCGCCCGCACCCTCGGCGAGCACGTCATCGTGGACGCCGCGCACGGCGACCCGGCCCGCGAGGCCGAGATCGTCGAGCGGCTCGTCGAGCAGCGCGTCGACGGCGTCATCGCCCAGCCCGCCGGGACCGAGGCCGACTGGCGCGGCGCCGCCCGGGTGTGCTCCAGCGTCGTGTTCGCCGGCCGTGCCCTGCCGGACCTGCCGGAGATCCCGGCCGTGCTGGCCGACGACGGCGGCGGCGTGCGGTCCCTCACCGAGTACCTCGCCGGGCTCGGGCACCGCCGCATCGGGTTCCTCGGCGAGGCCCCCCGCAGCCCGGCGCGCGTGCGGGAGGGCGCGTTCCGCGACACCCTCGCCCAGCTCGGCGTCCCGGTGGAGGAGGACCTGGTCGTCGCGGCCCGCCCGGCCGGCGACGCCGCCTACGCGGCCGCCGCCGGGCTGCTGCAGCGCCGCGACGACGTCACCGCCGTCCTCGCGGCGGGGCACCGGCTCGGCGAGGCCGCGGTGCTGGTGGCCCGCGAGCTGGACCTGCGGGTCCCCGCGGACGTGTCCATCGCGATGGTCGGCGACGTCGCCTGGGCGGAGCTGTGCGACCCGCCGCTCACCGCCGTCGCGCGCCCCGGCCGCGACATCGGCTACCGCGCCTGCGAGATGCTGCTGCGCGAGCCCGCCCGCCGGGGCAGGGGCGGCCCGGTGCTGCTGCCGACCGAGCTGGTCGTGCGCGGCAGCTGCGGCCCGCTGCGCCCCGCCCGCCGCTGACGGCGCGCTTCGGACGGCGCGCTTCGGACGGCGGGGCCGGGCGAATCGGTCACGGGCACGGTCCCCGGCGCGCTAGATTTCCCGCGTGGAGGACATCGATCGTCAGATCATGGCGCTGCTGGCCGACGACGGGCGGATGAGTTTCACCGACCTCGCCAAGGAGACCGGCCTGTCGGTGTCGGCGGTGCACCAGCGCGTCCGGCGGCTGCAGAAGCGCGGCGTCATCGTGGGGTTCGCGGCCCAGCTCGACAGCCGGCAGATCGGCCTGCCGCTGACCGCGTTCGTGTCGATCAAGCCGATCGACCCCGCCGCGCCCGACGACGCGCCCGACCGGCTCGCGCACCTCCAGGCGATCGAGGCGTGCCACTCGGTGGCGGGGGACGAGAGCTACATCCTCAAGGTCCGCGTCGGGTCGCCGAACGAGCTGGAGGAGCTGCTGCAGAAGATCCGCGCCGCGGCGAACGTCGCGACGCGCACGACGGTCGTCCTCAGCACCCCGTGGGAGTCGCGCCGCCCGCCCCTGTGACCGGCGCCGCGCCCCCGGGTCCGCTCAGGGCTGCGGGGGGCCGGGGGAGCCGGGCGCGGTGACGATGAACGCGGCGTTGCCGAAGCCGACCTCGTCGCCGGGGCGGACGCGGGCGGGGCCGGTGAGCCGCCAGCCGTTGACGCGGGTGCCGTTCATCGAGCCGAGGTCGGCGACCATCCAGACCTCGCCGGCGCGGTAGATCTCGGCGTGGAACCGCGAGACGGTCAGGTCGGCGAGGATGAACTGGCAGCCGGGGGCGCGGCCCACGACGATGCGGCCGAGGTCGCCGGGCGGGAGCATGAACCGCGGCAGCCGCGGCGCCCGCCAGGCCGCCTCGACCCGCGCCGTCACCTGCGACACCGAGGAGATGATGCCGGTGAGTCGGCGCACGACGCGGCCGGCCGGCGGCAGGTCGTGCACGATGTCGGCCAGCTCGGCCCGGCTGCGGGCCCGCAGCACCTGGTCGACGCGCCGCTCGAAGGTCTCGTTCGACATCCGGCCCTCGGCGACGCGGTCGCCGAGGACGCGCAGGACCCGGTCCCGCTCCGTGTCGGACGCTCGCACCGGGAACGAGGGCTGACCGTCCATAGCTGTGAGTATCCAGTCCCCGTCGTCGGCTTGTCCAGAACGGACCTCGGGCGGGGGACGGGTGATCGCCCTCACCCGCCCCCCACCTGTTCGACGACGGGCCGCCCGCGAAAGTTCGCGGCCGGTCCACGACCGGTTCGCGGCCGGTGCGAGGTCAGGACGACAGCAGGTCGCGGGCGATGTGGGTGATCTGGATCTCGTCGGTCCCGGCGTAGATCTGGAACGACTTGGCGTCCCGGGCGAGCTGCTCCACGCGGTACTCGCTCATGTAGCCGTTGCCGCCGAACAGCTGCACGGCCTCCTGCGCGACCTCGTTCGCCGCCTGCGCGGAGTACAGCTTCATCGCCGACGCCTCGGCGAGGGTCGGGGTGCGGCCCGCGCGCTGCATCTCGATGTGCCGGAACACCAGGTTCTGGACGTTGAGCCGCGCGACCTCCATCTTGGCCAGCTTCAGCTGGATGAGCTGGAAGTCGCCGATCCGCTGCCCCCACAGCTCGCGGGTCTTCGCGTACTCGACCGACAGCTTCAGGCACTCCTCGATGACGCCGAGCGCCATGGCGGTGACGCCGGCGCGCTCGGTGACGAAGTTCTGCTTGGCGGAGTCCTTGCCGCTGCCCGACCCGGAGTCCAGGAGCCGGTCGGCGCCGGCGCGGACGTCGCTGAGGAACAGCTCGCCGGTGGGGGAGGAGTGCAGGCCCATCTTGCGGAGGGGCCTGCTCTGCTCCAGGCCCTCCATGCCGCGGTCGAGGACGAACGTGAGGATGTCCCGGTCCCTCGGCTCGCGCCCGTCGTCGAGCTTGCAGTAGAAGACGATGGTGTCGGCGTAGGGGCCGTTGGTGATGAAGGTCTTGCTGCCGTTGAGGACGTACTCGTCGCCGACCTTGCGGGCGGTGGCCTGCATGCCGCCGAACGCGTCGGAGCCGGAGCCGGGCTCGGTGATCGCCCAGGCGCCGACCTTGTCCATGGTGAGCAGGTCCAGCGCCCAGCGCTCGCGCTGCTCGGGGGTGCCACGCTTCATGATCGTCCCGGCGGCGAGGCCGAGGCCGACGCCCATCGCCGACACCAGGCCGGGCGCGACCTTGCACAGCTCGATGATCGGCAGCATGGACATCGCCGCGCCGCCGCCGCCGGACCGCTCGCCGTCCCCGTCCCCGCCGGACTCGCCGGACTCGCCGCGCTCCTGCCGGGCGCGGAAGGACGCGCGGGCCATCTCGTCCATGCCGAACGTCTTGAACAGGCTGCGGAGCAGGTCGTACGGCGGCAGGTCGCCCGACTCCAGCGCGTCCAGGTTCGGCCGGACCTCGGCGTCGATCCAGCCGCGCACCGCGTCCCGGATCATCAGGTCTTCGTCGGACCACTCGATCATGCTCGTTCTGCCTTCCTGGGAGTGTCCGTCCCATCCAAGCAGATAGGCAAGCGAGCGCTTATTTGGGTGGCGGCTCAGCCGCCGGTCCGCACCACGTCGGCGATGACGCCGCCGTCCTCGGTGAGCCGGGCGGGGGCCGGGCTGTCGTACACCACCAGCAGGCGCAGCCCGGAGCCGTCGGACTCGTCCAGGACGGCGATCCCCTCGGCGTGGTCGTCGCCGTCGCCGTAGGGGAGGTCGCCCAGCACCTCCAGGTCGTCCGCCGTGACGATCTCCGGCGCGTCGGCGGTGACCGCGCCGCGCCACCGCACCACGCGCACCGGCCCGTCGAGGTCCATGCTCGGCCCGGTGAGCACGAGCAGGTCGTCGCCGTGGGGGCACAGGTCGCGGATGCCGAGGCCGCCGAGGTCCATGAAGTGGGTGTGGTAAAGGGCGCCGTCGGCGGACAGCGGCAGCAGCCGCAGCCGGGCCGGGTCCTCGGGGTCGGTGTCGGGGCGGATCTCGATGAGGACGGCCCAGCCCCGCAGCACCGGCCCGCGCAGGCCGACGTAGAGGCGGTCGCCGTGGGCGGCGACGCCCTCGATGTCGATGCCGTTGTCCTTGCTGGGGATGGCCAGGAACGGCGCCAGGTGCGGGTCGTCGGCCAGCAGGTCGGTGATGGAGTCCTTGTCCAGCCCGAGCACGGCCGCCGTGCGGTCCCCGTCCGCGCGGACCGGCTCCGGGAGCCCGTCGTCGCCGGTGACCAGGGGGAGCCGAGCCAGGATGAACCGGTTGTCCTCGCGCACGATCTTGGCGAGCCGGCGGCGGGACTTCGCGCCGCCGTGCTCGGGCTTGATCCGCTTGCGCTTGAGGCTGTGCGACCCGATCGCCCAGAGCCAGCCGCCGCCGCGGGCCAGCCCCTCGATGTCGGCCTCCTCGTCGGGGCCCGCGGGCAGGGGGACGAGGTCGGCGAGCGCCACGGTCCGCTGGCCGGCGTAGCCGGTGACGCGCCCGTCCGCGTCGTGGACGGCGGTCAGCCGCTCGACGGTGGCCGTCTCGTCGCCCGCGACCCACAGGCAGCGGCCGTCCTGGCGCACGGCGGACAGATTGGTGTGCGTCTCGGCTTCCCGGCTCTCCGCGGCGAAGTGAAGTACGACTCGGCGTTCGACGTCCATTGGGGGATGCTCCCATAAAGGCGAGGTCAACGGCACTTTTTGCGCAGACCGGAACCGGCCGTCAGGTGTCCCAGCACACGTCCAGCCGGGGCGGCCGCCGGAACACCAGCCCCCGCGGGCGCGCCGGGCGGGCCGGGTCGAGCCGCAACCCCGGGAGCTGGTCCAGCAGCGCGGTGAGCGCCGCCCGCGCCTCCAGCCGGGCCAGGTGGGAGCCGAAGCAGAAGTGCGGCCCGCGCGCGAACGCCAGGTGCTCGGCGGCGTTGCCGCGCCGCACGTCGTAGCGGTCCGGGCCGGGGAACACGGCCGGGTCGCGGTTGGCGGCGGCGATCGACACGCGGACCAGGTCGCCCGCGCGGACCGGCGCCCCGCCGAGAGCGGTGTCGCGGACGGCGTACCGGTCCACGACCGACGCCGACGGCTCCAGCCGCAGCGACTCCTCGATCGCGGCGGGCAGCAGGTCCCGGTCGGCCAGCACGAGCGCCAGCTGGTCGGGGTGGCCGAGCAGGTGCAGCACGGCGTTGGCGATCATGCCCTCGGTGGTGTCGATGCCGCCGAACATCAGGACCGCGGCGTTGGCGGCGACCTCGGCGGGCGCCAGGCCCGCCTCGTCCCGCGCGGCGGCGGCGAGCAGCGAGCCGGGGCGGGCGGCGGCGACGGCGTCCGCGACCGCGGCGCCGAGCAGCCGGTACGCCTCGGCCGTGCCCGCCGGCGCGGCGCCGCCGGCGGTGATGGCGGAGACGGCCTCGACGAACGCCCCGTACCAGGACCGGACGGTGGCCGCGTCGACCCCCTCCAGCCCGAGCGCCTCGGTGACGACGGCGACGGCCAGCGGCCCGGCCAGCTCGCCGCGCAGTTCGGCCCGGCCCGCGGGCGCCAGCCCGCCGACCAGCCGCGCGGCCTCGGCCTCGGTGAACGCGGTGAACCGCTCGCGGGTCGCGGCCGGCCGGAACGGGCGCGCGAACGGGTCGCGGTGCCGGGTGTGGGCGGGGCCGTCCAGCGACAGCATGCTCGGTCCGACGACCTGCGCGGTGGAGAAGCGCGGGTCGTCCACGGTGTAGGCGTCCGCGTCGCGCATGACCCGCAGGGCCAGGTCGCGGGAGGTGACCAGCCAGCCGCCGAGCGCGGGGAGCCAGGACACCGGCTCGCGCGCCCGCAGCCGGGCCAGGTGCGGGTGCGGGTCGTCCGCCAGGTCGGCGGCCGTCACGGCGGCGCCGGCCGGGAACCGGGAGGTCGGCGCGGAGGTCACGGGCCCGAGGATAGTCCGCCGTTATTGATCTACAATGTAAAGGCGCCGGGCTGGGCGACCACTGAGTCGAGCGGCGACAGGATCAAGCGGCGGCCAGCCGCTCCCGCCACCACTCGCGGCCCCGCTCCGGCAGGGTGTAGATCGGGTCGTGGTACTCGTACCGCCTGGCCAGCGCGTCGGGGTCGGACGTCTCCAGCGCGGTGCGGTAGTTCTTCGTCCAGTAGGAGATGCCGCGCTCGCGGTCGTAGTCGGCGAGCTGGTGCACCCAGCGCTTGCCGACGTAGGGGACGTCGCACACGATCCGCGGGGTGGCGAAGCCGGGAAGATACCCCATGATCGCGTGCTGCAGTTCCTGTGCCTCCCAGACCGCGAGCCGCCAGTGCTCGCTGGAGGGGATCATGTCGCACATGTACAGGTAGTACGGGACGATCTCGGCTTCGTCGAGGAGCGCGAACGACAGGTCCAGCAGCTCCTCGGGGGTGTCGTTGACGCCGCGCAGCAGCACGCCCTGGTTGCGGACGTCGCGGATGCCGGTGTCGAGCATCGCGCGGGCGGCCCTGGCCACCAGCGGCGTCACCGACCGGGCGGCGTTGACGTGGGTGTGGATCGCGATCTGCACGCCGCGCTCGCGGGCCTTGGCGGCCAGGCGCTCCATGCCGGCGCGGACGTCGTCCTGCAGCCAGTGCTGCGGCAGCCCCATGAGCGCCTTGCTGGCCAGCCGGATGTCGCGGATGTTCTCGATGTCCAGGAGCGAGCCGACGAACGACTCCAGCCGGGCCCACGGCATGTTGGCGACGTCGCCGCCGGAGACGACCACGTCGCGGACGCCGGGCGTGCGGCGCAGGTAGTCGAGCATGGCGCCGAGCCGGTCCGGCGGCTTGACCGTGAACTTGTGCTTGTCGACGCTCGGGGTGGAGTTGCCGACCAGGTCCATGCGGGTGCAGTGCCCGCAGTACTGCGGGCAGGTCGGCAGGATCTCGGCGAGCACCTTGGTGGGGTAGCGGTGCGTGAGGCCCTCCACCGCCCACATCTCGGCCTCGTGCAGCGAGTCGCGGCTCGCGTGCGGGTGGGACGGCCAGTCGGTGCGCCGGTCGCCGAACACGGGCAGCATGTAGCGCCGTACGGGGTCGGCGAGGAAGGCCCCCGTGGACGAGGAGTCCATCGTGTTGAGCATCTGCGGCGGCAGCAGCATCGACATCGTCGCGCGCTCGGCCTGGTCGCGTTCGAGGTCGGCGTAGAAGGAGTCGTCCAGCCGGTCGCCCATGACCCGGCGTAGCTGCCGCAGGTTCTTCACGCAGTTGGCGCGCTGCCACTGCGCCGACTCCCATTCCCGCTGCGTGACGTCCCGCCAGCCGGGCAGGCGGCGCCAGTCCGGCTCCTCCAGGGGGCGGCGCCGGTAGGCGTACGGCTGGCGCGCGGTCTCGTCGGGCCGGGAAGCGTCCCGGTCCGGGTGCAGGGCAGTGGTCATCGTCGACCGCCTCCTCGCCTCATGATCACACAAAACTCTTGTAGGTCGCCGACATTACGGGAAGACTTTCGATGAAACCAGTTGTACCCGATACATCTTGTACAAAATCCGGTGACATCAGGAAGGCGGGACGGCGATGAGCGACGGCGGAACGGGCACGGCGGTGGGGCTGCACCGGGTGCTGGCGCCCGCGGGCGTGCTGCCGCAGGCGGCGGACCGGCTGGACCCGGACCCGCGGATCCGCGACGACGAGGTCCGCATCGGCGTGGAGCGCCTGAACCTGGACGCCGCGTCCTACCGGCAGCTGCACACCGCCCACGGCGGCGACCCCGACGCGATCAGGGCCGAGGTGCTGCGGATCGTGGCCGAGCGCGGCAAGATGCACAACCCCGTGACCGGGTCGGGCGGCATGCTCGTCGGCGTCGTGGAGGAGGCAGGCCCGGAGTCGCCGCTGGGGCTGAAGCCCGGCGACCGCGTCGCCACCCTCGTCTCGCTGACCCTCACGCCGCTGGCCGTCACCGACGGGCTGGAGCGCTGGGACGGCCTGTCCGAGCAGGTGCCCGCGCGGGGCCACGCGATCCTGTTCGCCCGGTCCATCGCCGCGGTGCTGCCGGACGACCTGCCCGTCCCGCTTGCCCTCGCCGTCATGGACGTGTGCGGCGCCCCCGCCCTCACCCGCCGCGTCGTCGCCGCCCAGGGCGGCGCCCCCGCCGTGGCGGTGCTCGGCGCGGCCGGCAAGAGCGGCTCGCTGTCGCTGGCCGCCGCGCGCCGCGCCGGGGCGTCCCGCGTGATCGGGCTGGTGCCGACCGCCGAGGAGGAGAAGCGGCTCGCCGCGTCCGGGCTCGCCGACGCCGTCGTGCGGGCCGACGCCCGCGACCCGGTGGCGGTCGCGGCGGCGGTCCAGCGCGCCGGCGGCGGGCCCGCCGACGTCACCGTCGTCTGCGTGGACGTTCCGGGCTGCGAGCACGGCGCGATCCTGGCGACCGCGCCCGGCGGCACCGTCGTGTTCTTCTCGATGGCGACGTCGTTCCCCGCCGCCGCGCTCGGCGCGGAGGGCCTCGCCGCGGACGTCACGATGCTCATCGGCAACGGCTACGTCCCCGGGCACGCCGAGACCGCGCTGGACCTGGTGCGCTCCGAGCCGGCCGTTCGCGCGCTGTTCACCGCCAGAACCGCGGGTGATTAGGCACAATGATCCGGAAAGCCCCGGCAGCGGCGGGGAGCCCCCGACCATCGAGGAGAGTCGAGCATGGCGAGCATCACCGAGGAACTGCGCGGGCGGGACCCCAAGGAGCGCCAGGCGCAGATCGTCGACGTCCTGGTCGACGCGTTCTCGGACCTGATGGAGCGCAGTCCCGCCGAGTTCCGCCGCCGCTTCCGCAAGATGGCCTCCGACCCGTTCGCGTTCTACCGGGGCAGCGCCTGCCTGTTCTACGCCGACATCGTCCACGACGACGACCCGTGGGCCGACGAGCGCACGTCCCGCGTGTGGATCCAGGGCGACCTGCACGCGCAGAACTTCGGCACCTACATGAACGACGACGGCGTGTTCGTCTTCGACGTCAACGACTACGACGAGGCGTACGTCGGGCACTTCACCTGGGACGTCAAGCGGTTCGTCGCGAGCCTGGCGCTGCTGGCCTGGCAGAAGGCGATCTCCGACGACGACATCCGCCGGCTGATCGAGACCTACGTGCGCGCCTACGTCGACCAGGTCCGCCGGTTCGCCGCCCACGCGGGCGACGAGAAGTTCGCGCTGACCCTCGACACCACCGGCGGGTACGTGCGCGACGTGCTGGTCGCCGCGATGGGCGGCACCCGCATCGGGCTGCTGGAGGGCATGACCGAGGTGTCCGGCGACGAGCGGCGGTTCCGCGACCGCGCCGGCGTGCGCCGCCTCGACGACGCCGAGCGCGCCGAGGTCGAGGCCGCCTACGCCGAGTACCTGGCGACGATCCCGGACGACAAGCGCTTCGGCAGCCTGACCTACCAGGTCAAGGACATCGTCGGCGCGTCCGGCTTCGGCATCGGGTCCGCGGGGCTGTCGGCCTACAACATCCTGGTGGAGGGCAACACCCAGGCGCTGGAGAACGACGTCGTCCTGTCGATGAAGCAGGGCAACGTCGCCGCCCCGAGCCGCGTCGTCGACGACCCGCGCATCCGCGAGTACTTCGAGCACCACGGGCACCGCACCGCGGTGTCCCGCCGCGCGCTGCAGGCCAACGCCGACCCGTGGCTCGGCCACACCGAGATCGGCGGCGTCGGCTACGTCGTCCAGGAGCTGTCGCCCTACGAGGAGGACCTGGACTGGGGCGGCCTCACCGAGCCGGAGGAGATGCTGTCGGTCCTGGACGACCTCGGCCGCGCCACCGCCAAGGTGCACTGCGTCTCCGACAGCGACTCCGACCACACCCTGGTCGGCTTCCAGGTCGAGGACGCCATCAACGAGGTCATCGGCGGGGACGAGACCGCGTTCGTCGAGGCGATGGTCGCGTTCGGCACCGGCTACGCCGGGATCGTCCGCGACGATCACACGTACTTCGTAGATGCCTTCCGGAACGGCCAGATCCCCGGCCTCTAGCGGCGGGACAGGACGCGGGCCACGGCCGCGGCGATCACCGTCACCAGGATCCAGCCCGCGGCCACCAGCGCGTAGGAGAACCACTGGTACCCGCCGGCGGGGTTGAAGGCGCGCTGCTGCCCCAGGTCGACCAGGGGCAGCAGCAGGTCGAGGGTGTAGACGACGGGGTTGAAGTGCGGTGCCTCGTCCGCCTTGAGCGGCGCGGGCGGGTGCGTCCCGTAGACCAGGCCGCCCGCGGTCACCAGCAGGGCCAGCCACAGGACGGCGCGCCAGGGCTGGTAGCCGTAGGCGACCGCGGCCTCCTGCAGCAGGCCCCAGACCCGCGCCGCCGGGGTGCCCGCGCGGTGGGCGATGCGTTCCCGCGCCAGCAGGACGCGCCGGGCCTCCACGGGCTGCCCCAGGGCGGTGTAGTGGGCGGCGAGCCGCTCGTAGGGCTGGGGGTGGTGGCCGTCCGGGTCGAGGGCCAGCCAGCGCAGCCGCTCGCGGGCGGGCAGCCGCGGCTCCAGGCTCTCGTAGGCCAGGCCGTTGAGGGACAGTTCCGGCGCCCAGGTCCGCGGGTCGTCGTGGAGGACGCCGATGCGGGCGTGCGCGAGGACGACCGCGCCTTCGACGGGACCGGAGGGCCGCAGGGTGAGTTCGCCCGCCTGCAGGTTCGGTGCGTCCAGCGCGACGCCACCGGGGTAGGCGAGCCGGGCGCCGGTGAGGTCGGCCTGACCGCCCACCCTGGTGCCCGACAGCCTGACCCGTCCGGTCGCGTGCAGGCCCGCGGCGAACAGGTCGGCGGCGAGCTCCGCCCGTGACAGCCGCAGGCAGGTGCGGCCGCCGGGTTTCTCCAGGCGGGCGTCGTTCAGCGTGAGGCGCCCGGAGATGCGGCCGACGACGGCGCGGACCTCGCCGCGGGCCCGCAGCCGCCGGCAGTCGAAGGTGCCGCCGACGGTGATGTTGTCGGCGTCGAGCGCGACCCGCTCACCGCCGCGCCGGGCGCCGCGGCCGGGATCCAGGTCCGCCCCGGTCAGGGTGAGGTCGCCGGCGATCCGTGCCCCGACCAGGCTGACCCGCCCGCCCGCCACGGTCAGGTCCGCGGCGTCGACGTCGTTCACCACGACCTGGTCGGCCCAGAGTGCCGCGCCGTCGGGGGCCGACAGCGAGGCGCCGGCGATGGTGAGGAACGTGCGGATCTGCGCGCCGGGCATGCGCAGCTCGCCGTCGGCCGTGAATCCGTCCCGGGCGAAGAACGGGCCCTCGACCGTGAGGCCGCCCGCGCCCAGGGCCACACCGCCGGGGTTGCGCAGGACCGCCGAGTCCAGCAGGACCTCGGCCTGGACCCGCGTGCTGCGCAGCGCGGTCTCGCCGTGGACGGCCAGCCCGGCGGCGTGCAGGCCGCCGCCGATCGTGGTGCGGCTGAGCGACAGGGCCCGGGACGCCGCGTCCCCGCCGACGACCGTGGCGTTACCGAGGTCGAGACGTCCTTCCACGCGGCCGCCGCGCAGCAGGACCGGCCCGTCGGCGCGGAACCCCTCGTCGGCCTCCAGTTGGCCGTCCACGACGAGGCCGTCCGCGGCGACCGCGACGCCGCGCTCGCCCGGGCCGATCCGGGCGCCGCGCAGGGAGATCTCCCCGTTGACCCTGGCGCGGTCCAGCCTGATCCCGGCGCGGACGGTGCTGCGGTAAAGGTTGAGGATGCCGTGCATGCCGAGCCGCGCCGCGTTGAGGCTGTGCAGTGACGAGTGCACCAGCCGCGCCGTCCGGGCGGTCGCCTCGACCAGCCGGACCGGCGCGTCGAAGTGGCAGTGCTCGCACACCAGCGCGTAGCCGACGTCGGCGCCGATGAGGTCGAGGCGGCCCTCGATCCGGGCGCCGCGCAGCCGGACGCCGGGGCGCCTGCCCGTGTCCGGCGGGACCGCGCCGAGCAGCAGTGCGGCGATCACCTCGGCGCGGATCACGCGGTCGCCGCCCCAGTCCGCGGCGGCGGCGACGTCGTCCTTCTCGGGGTCGCCGGTGCGCAGGTCGACCCACTCGCCTCGCGGGAAGGCCGTCCACAGGCGTTGTTCGGCCTCGGTGAGCCGCGGCAGTGTCATGCCCCGATTCTGGCGGTATGCGGGGCGGCCGTCAGCGGGCGAAGGCGATCGCGGTGCCCGCGCTGATGACGACCGCGATGACGACCAGCACCAGCGAGGTGCTCAGCGGGTTGCGGCGCTCGGGCGGTGCCTGCGCGGTGCGGACGGCGCTGCGGGCCTGGCTCGGCTCCGGTTCGGGCTCCGGCTCCGGCTCCGGCTCCGGCTCCGGCGGAGGTGGCTGCTGGCGCGTCCCTGTCTCT
>NZ_SMKM01000009.1 GCF_004348665.1 Actinomadura sp. GC306
CGACAGTCGGGCCCGACGAATGACCGCCGCAGAAAACGAAGAGTCGGTTGGGTCGCGGAGCGACCCAACCGCCCCGGTGAAAGATCGA
Source organism: Actinomadura sp. GC306 (assembly GCF_004348665.1). Taxonomy (GTDB): domain Bacteria; phylum Actinomycetota; class Actinomycetes; order Streptosporangiales; family Streptosporangiaceae; genus Spirillospora. The sequence goes on from NZ_SMKM01000009.1 coordinate 89, forward strand.
GGCTAGGGTTCCCCCTCGTCGATGACGAGGTCCGACCGTCTTCCTCCACCTGGTCCGCGCTGGACCGGCCGCACTATGACAACTCGCAAGGCGCCGGAGCCCTGCCTTGAATCATGCGGTTCTCGCCGTAAAGGACCTCAAGATGCGGGCTCGCGAGATACCCTTGCTGGCCATGCGCATCAGTCGACTCACTGTCCAAAATCTCCGAAATCTGGCCAATATTGACCTCCAGCTCGATGCGGGTGCAGTAATTGTTGGAGAGAACCGCTCCGGCAAGAGTAACCTGCTCCATGCTCTCCGCTTGGTGCTCGACCCGACCATGCCCAATAGTGACCGTCGCCTGCGTCGAGAAGATTTCTGGGACGGACTAGGGAAGGGCGCCGATGACTACGATCCGCAAGCGTCCGGGGAAATTATCACTATCTCGGTCGAGATTACCGACTTCGAGGATGAGCCCACAGCGCTGATCGCGCTCAAGGGTGCCCTGCTAGAGACCGACCCTATCCGTGCTCGCCTTACCTTCCGTTGGGGCCCGGCAGATACCGGGGACGAGGGCGCTCAGGCGCCGTACCGCTGGTCGATCGTTGGTGGTGAGAGCGAGGCGCATGTCGGGGGAGATGTTCGTGAATACCTCTTCATCGCCTACCTGCATGCGCTCCGCGATGTTCAGTCAGACATTCGCAACTGGAGGCGCTCACCACTCCGGAGACTCCTGGAAACAGCGGCGGCAGCGGCACCGCAGGAGGCGCTCGGCGGCGTTGAGCAGGCCATGGCTGAGGCAAACGCCCAGTTGAATCAACTGGACGTGATCGAGCAACTCGGTACCAGCATCAGTGCGCGGACTCTTGACATGGTGGGCGACCAACATGCCCTTGAAACGAGCCTAGCCGCAGCACCTCCGGATCCCGTTCGTCTCATCCGAGGGATGAAGCTTTTCGTGGACGGACCCGCGCAGCGTGATCTAGGCAGCGCAAGTCTCGGCACGCTGAACGTGCTGTACTTGGCTCTGCTGGAGCTTGGGCTCGATCAGCAACTCCTGGAGAACGAGATCGCTCACGCCGTGATTGCTGTCGACGAGCCGGAAGCCCATCTGCACCCTCATCTGCAGCGCCTCGTCTTCCGCCGGCTGCTCAACGAAACGCCGCGTACCAGCACAAAGATCGTGACGACTCAGTCGCCGTACATCGCGAGCGTCGCGCCGCCACGGAGCCTTATCGTCTTGCGTACTAACGGTGACCAAACCGTTGCCGCCGCAGCTTCCGATGCCTCGCTGACAGAGCCCGAGTGGGATGACATCGGCCGCTACCTTGATGCGACACGGGCCGAGTTGGTTTTCGCGCGGAGGGTCCTGTTCGTCGAAGGCTATGCCGAGCAAGTCATGGTGCCGGCTCTCGCCCGCGGCCTCGACTTGGAGCTCGACAAGCTCGGAGTCACGGTCTGCGCGATCCACGGCACGCACTTCTCCACGTACGTGCGGTTCGCAGCAGCACTCGGTATTCCCTGGGCAGTTGTCACCGATGGCGATCCAGGCGACGACAAGGACGCCGACAACCCGCTGGCGGGTCAGGTTCGGGCGACCAGGCTGGTGGAGAGACTCGGTGCCGCGGGCTCGCCCGAACAGCACGGCATCTTCTGCGGCACAACCACGTTTGAGTACGACCTCTTCCAGGCTTCCGCTGAGAATCAGGCGACCTGTCGCAGTGTGCTCGCCGAGCTCGTCACGCCCAGGCAGCAGGAGGTGGTCGAAACCTGGCAGCACACCATGCCAGACTGCGCCGAGTTCTTGAAGATGATCGAGCGTGCGGGTGGTAAGGGCCGCTTTGCGCAGCGGCTCGCGCGGCGCGAGCTCACCGCGCCAGACTACGTCGCGGCCGCACTGCAGTACTTGAAGGCCTGATGAGCAAACTCACGGAATCAATCGCTGACCTGAAAGCGAATGCCGGACAGTGGCAGGCGTTCCGAACCGAGGGTCACTGTGTTGTCCTCGCACCTCCCGGCAGCGGCAAGACCAAACTGCTGACTACGCGTGTTGCCTATGACCTCGCGAATCGCATACCGCGTCCGCAGGGAGCTGCCTGCATCACGCTCACCAACCCCGCAGCTGATCAATTGCGTGAACGCATCACCGACCTGGGGGTCGTATCTCGTTCGACGCTCTTTGTCGGGACCGTGCACGGGTTTGCTTTCAGGCGCATCATCACCCCGTTCGCTCGCGCTGCCGGGAGATCCGACGCCGCAGATCTCCAAGTCGCGGACCCCAGGCTCGCACGCAGCTTGCTGGATCAGATCGTTAATCGCAATTTCGAAAGGTACGAGAAGCGCGAGCGGAGGCTGGCGAAGTCCACGATCGAGCACAACCGTAAGCAGCTAGCAACTGATCAACAATGGTTGCGATCTGAGCAGAGGATAGTCCAGGCAGGACGCCAGTACGAGCAAGAGCTGCGCCAGCGTGGCCTTATGGATTTCGACGACATTGTGCGCTTCGCAGTGGAGCTCGTCGAGGGCGATGAGACCGTGCGAAAAGCACTGGTCGCTTGCTACCCGCACCTCTACGTCGACGAGTACCAAGACCTTGCGCCAGGACTTGACCGACTCGTACGTGCGCTGTGCTTCGACTACCGAACGCCCGTCGACTTGTTCGCCGTGGGGGACCCGGACCAAGCCATCTTTGGTTTCACCGGCACCCGGCCCGAGCTCCTACTCGAACTCGCAGCGCGGCCCGGCGTCACGCGAGTGTCGCTCACCGTGAACTATCGGTGCGGCATCGAGATCATTCGCTGTGCCAACCGCCTACTCGCCGACCCTGATCGGGAGATTACTGGCCAACGATCCGGAGGCCGTGTCGAAGCACACCACGAGCCGGGGGGCTTCTCCTCCCAGGCCAATGCTGCGGCACAAATTATCCGCACTGCTATGGCTTCCGGAACTCCACTGCACGAGGTGGTGGTCCTCTGCGCTACTAACACAGACTGCGAATCCGCGGCTGCGGGGCTCCGCGCGCAGAGTCTCCCCGTGTATGTCCGCGGTTCGGAGTATGACCGCACCCCAGCCACGCAACTCATCGAAGGTCTGGCTGCTTGGACCACCCTGGGGCGAGAACGCAGCGGTCACCGCCTGAGCGATCTGCTCTACCGGTGGCGCGACGCTATGGGAGACCAATGGAGCAAACGAGGCGAAACGAAGCTTGTAGAGAAGATGCTAGAGCTGTGCAAGAAGGTGGATGCGCCGGCGACGCAGCTGATCGACGAGCTTGACCTCCTTGGACTCACCAGTGCGCTCGAGAAGGCGAAGCGGGGGGACGACGCGGCCTCCATTACGGACATGATGGCGGCACTCACGAACGGCAGCCTCAGAGGTCACACAATCACCGAGCTTGGCGAGCGGGCCCGCAATGCAGACCGAATCGAAGTCACCACAATGACATCAGGTAAGGGGCTAGAGTTCGACGTTGTCATCATCCTCGGCGCCGAAGATGGCGTTATCCCATTCTTTGCCTCAACTGAGGGCTCCAAAGAAATGAGCGAAGATCGCCGGAAGTTCTACGTTTCGATTACGCGAGCTCGGGAATCTGTCGATATCTTTTACTCCGGTTTTACGGTTACGCAGTACGGCGCAAGACATAATCCGCCGAGCAGGTTTATCAGGCAACTTGGGATCAGCACCTAGCCGAGCAGTTCGCTTTGGAAGTCGACCGTAGCGCCTCTGTCCATGGTTTAAAGGCTGGGTAATGGCAGCCGCGTAGAGGGCGTTGGTCCAGGCGCTCGGGCCGTCCTCTCTTGTGGGTACCCACGCTGGTCGTGCGGCTCTCTCATGGCCATGAGCGGGCGTTGCCGTATTGATCAGGCTGACTTGCTGGGCGCAGAGCCGCCTTACATTCCGCGGAGAGCGGGAAGCCTGGCGGTGTCTGCGAACCAGGGAAGTGACCTGGGTGGCTAACCGTCCCGAGATGGGAGGTCTCCCGGCGCGCCCTGTCTGATTCCTCGCTAGGGGCTGCCGCACGAGCTCGCTTCTTCGAAGCGAGTACTCACCCAGGATAATGGGAGGCCAGCGGTTGGAAGGTCAGCGGTGCGTTCTCGCGTAGAGAGGGACAGGCTGCAAGGGGCCGAGGAGGTGGGGCGAGCACGAGTGGCAGGCGCCCCCCTGGGGCGGGGACGCAACTCGTCGCTGCTTGGTGGGTCGGGGGCTAGCTGTACCCGGCCGTCACGTTGGTGACAGACGGCTGGTGGGTGGCGGCGGACTGGACGGCGTTGCGTAGGGCTGCGCGGGTCAGTAGGAGGACGGGGCCGGCCGGGTCTTTGCTGTCCCGCACCGCGACCAGCGCATCGGCCGCGTCTGCCAGTTCGACGCAGTTGCCTCCGCTTGAGGTGCTGCGGCTGCTTCGGCGCCAGGCAACGTTGCTCAGGTCCATTTCTCTATTGCCTTCCTAATGACTTCGCGCGAGGCATCTTCGGTGAGTGCTCGTGCACGAAGCTCGATCAGAGTTCGTGCCAGAGTGGACAGGTCTGCTGGGTTGTCCGTTGCGATGCCGCGGATGGCTGTCTCGACGTAGGCAACCTCGCTGCGGTCCTCCATCGTTGCAATCATGAAGTCACCTGAGTTGCCGGTGTGCTCACCGCTTGCCAAGACTACTTGGATCGTGATGTTCGGCAACATGCCCATGGTGAGCAGGTGCTCCAGCTGCTCCTTCATCGTCTCGGCGGAGCCGACTTGCCGGTAAAGGGCATGCTCGTCGAGCAGCAGCACAAAGAGCGTCGGGGGAGTTCCATCGTCCCTGGTGAGGATGGACTGGCGCCGCAGGCGGAGGTCTATCGCTTCCTGGTTGCCCTTCAGTAGGACCGACATGTACGCCGGGGTCTGCAGCAGCCCGGGGATCACGCCGTGCTCCCAGCAGACCAGCATTACCGCATCGCCCTCTATCTGTGGCCAGTCGAACCAGACGGGCACAGGGTGACCGTCCTTGTTCAGGTCCTCCCACAGAGCGATCAGCGCTCCGCCTGCCTCCAGGTGGTCGTCCACGATCTCTACGAAGGGCCGTGTGGCGCGCTTCTTTCCCGCCTCGATACGGCTCACCTGCGCAGGGCTGACCTTTGTGAGATGAGCGATCGTCTCCTGCTTGATGCCCTTGGCCTCCCGCAGCCGGCGCATCTGCCGACCGAAGGCGATAAGCGCAGCTGACTCCCTGGGGCGCTGCCGTCGTACTGCCGCCATGATCGCTTTTTCCCCTCTCGGCAACTTACTGCCTGATGCGCCTCCTTACCGCTCAACGCCACTTGAGGGCGGCAAGACGAACGGTAGCCCAGATAGTGGCTCAATGTGTGCTGTACGCCACACACGGTGAGGAGAGGTCGATGGGCTGCGCAGCGGAGAACGAGATGGTGGTGAAGCAGGACCTCAAGGCGGTCGCGGAGGTGCGGCGTTTCGTGCGGCTGGTCGCCGGTCAGTGGGGCATGGACGACTTCGTCCCGTGCCTGGTGGCGAGCGAGCTGGTCACCAACGCGCTGCAACACGCGGCGTCGGCGGCGGACGAGGAGGTGATCTTGCGGCTGAGTCGCACCGAGGACGACGCCCTATGGATGGAGGTCCAGGACGCCGGTTGCGACCTCCCGCACCTGCTGGCGGCCGATAAGTCCAGCGAGACGGGCCGTGGCTTGTTCATCGTCGACCAGTTCGCGCGCTGCTGGGGCATCCGTGCCTTGGCCGACAACGCCGGGAAGGTCGTCTTCGCGGTCATCGACCGCACGTGAAAGATCACGGAGGGGCGTCCCCGCTCTGCCGCCGGCTGCCTGACCCTGCCCTGCCGAGGGCTGTAACGCTTCTGAGTCGAGTTACATCGGTGACCCCGAGGGGAAGACGCAGCGGTTCTGTTGCCGTCTGCGAGCAGTTTCAGCGGGGGCGGGCACTCTCGGTGGGCTCGCGCCGACCGGAATGCGTGAACCGGAAAGCTCCGAAGTGCTCCTGCAACCTGCGCCGGGCCTCTGCGGTCAGCATTGCTGATGCTTTTGAGCTACAGCACGCCACGCCGATGCTTAAAGTGGCGGGCGGGTGTGGGATGGGAGAGGGTGGACGCAGACGGTTGAACCGTCTGGTGACGCGCTCTGCAAGCCTGGACTGAGAGGAACCCTGCACGGTCCCAGCGGGTGCTAGGTCTCGGGTAAGCCGGGGCGACAGCCTCTCTTAATACAGCCCGGTAGCGAGTCGAACCCGAAGGTCTCGCCGGTTCCGCTGACGCGGGGCAAGAAATGGAAAACGCAAGCGTTATCGGCTGGGACCGGGCGCGGTCCCCAGCGGGGGGACGGGATCGGGCGCGATCCCGGGTCAGGAGGCTGATGGTCGAAGAGGGCAGTGCCGAGTCCGCGTCGAGCATGGCGAAGCGGCGCAACCGCCGGACTCGTAGCGAGTCGAAGCGGAGGCGTGTGTTGTACATCCTGCTCTCTGATGATGAGCATGCGGCGGTGTCGAGGGCGGCGGAGCGGGAGCACCTGGCGACTGCGGCGTGGGCGGCACTGACGCTGCTGGCCGCGGCGGACGGGACGACGCGAGCAGAGCACACCCAGGTGCGTGAGGTACTGCAGGCCGTCATGCAGGCGCGTGGTCAGGCGCAGCGGATCGGCGTCAATCTCAACCAGGCGGTCACCGCACTGAACTCGGGAGAGGTGTCGTCGACGATCCAGTGGTACGCCCACGCCGCAGCACGGACGGTCCGCAAGCTGGACGCTCTGGCCGACGAGCTGCGAAGGCGGCTGCCATGACAGCGCCCACCACCGCCCTGAAACTCACGGTACCGAGCATCCCAGGGTGATCGGGAAGGTTCTACGTGGTGTCCGGGTCCAAGGGCTGCTCCGTTACCTCTACGGCCCGGGTGTCAACGGTGAGCATCACGATCCACACATTGTGGCGGGCTTCGGGGACGCAGCCGCCCTGGATCCGGTGGTGGGCACCGATGGTCGCCGCGACTTTCGCCACCTAGAGGGGGTGCTGACTCAGCCGCTGGCGCTGCTGGGTGAACGCAACTACCGCAAGCCCGTCTGGCACTGCGCCGTCCGGGCCGCTCCAGAGGACCCGGTCCTGACCGATGGGCAATGGGCGCAGATCGCGGCCGAGATCATGCACCGGACGGGCATGGCTCCGGCAGGGGACGTGGACGCCGTCCGTTGGATCGCCGTCCGGCACGCTGACGACCACGTCCACATCGTGGCCACGCTGGCGCGGCCGGACGGCATTCGTCCGGAGGTCTGGAACGACGGGTACCGGGTCCGCGACGCCTGCCGGGTCGTGGAGCAGCAGTTCGGTCTGCGGTCCACGGCGCCAGCGGATCGGACGGCGGCGCGGCGACCCAAACGCGGTGAGACCGAGAAGGCCGTCCGCCGTGGTCAGCCAGTGCCGTCCCGCACCCTCCTGCGACAGAAGGTCCAGACGGCGGCCGCCGGCGCCGACAGCGAAAGGGAGTTCTTCGGGCGCCTCCGCGCAGACGGTGTCCTGGTGCGTCAGCGGTTCAGCCAGCGGACGGCCGGTGAGCTGACGGGGTATGCGGTGGCCGTGCCCGGCGATGTGAACGCAGACGGGCAGCCGGTCTGGTACGGGGGCGGCAAGCTCGCCGCCGAGCTCACACTGCCCAAACTTCGCCACCGCTGGGCAGGTGCGGATAGCTCCGTCCGCGACTCGTCCGCCATCCGCCGACTGAACGGACGGCACCTGTCCCCGCGGACGAAGCAGGCCATGCTGCGGACGACCGTCCGCCGCGCCGCCGACGAAGCCCGGACGGCCACCGAGTTCCTCGACCAGCTCCAGGACTGCGGCCTCCTGGTCAAGGTTCGCTACAGCCAGCAGGTCTCCGGTCAGATCACCGGCTATGCCGTCGCGCTTCCCACCGAGCCCGCCGACGAAGAACCGGCTTGGTATTCAGTAAGCCGCCTCGCCGACGACCTCTCGCTGACGCGCCTCCAGCAACGGTGGGCATCACCCACCGCGCACCACGTGCCATCCACCGGCCACAACGATCTGACCACTGAGGAACGACAGGCGTTCTACGACGACGCGGCCCGCGCCGCCGCCTACGCCACCGCCCAGATCCGACGTCACCTGGCCATCAACCCGTACGCGGTCCAAGACGCCTGCTGGGCCGCCTCCGATGCCCTCCACACCGCCGCCCAGGCCACCGGCAACCAGCACCTGCGCCGCGCTGCCCACACCTACGACCGCGCGGCCCGCGCACCCTACGGGCGTCTCCCACAGCCCACCCCGGCCGGCAACGCCCTGCGCACCGCAGCCCGGCTCCTTGCGCTCACCGGCTCGGCGCAGAACCAGGCGACGCAGTCGGCCCTGATGCTCGTCGCCAACCTCATCACCCTGCTCGACACCATCGCTGAGCTGCGCCGACTCCAGAGTCGCCAGGCCCAAGCCGACGCGGCCCGGAAGGCTGCCGCGCAGGTTCGCGAAGTGGGACTCGCCGACCCCGCCAACAGGTCACAACCGAACGCACAGGCGGCCGTGCCCTCGCAAGCACGCCTGGCCATGGCCGCCTTCCCCAATCCGTGGGCGCCACTACCCATGACGTCCGGCAGACCCGCGCCTCCTAGCCCCTCGGCACCACCGCGCCCAGGCCGACAGCGCAGGTAACAGTCGCCACTGGGAAGACCTCGACCTATTGCCAAGCACCGAGACACGGAGGCATCTGAATGCAGACCATGCGATATGAAGACCTCAACGCACTTCCCACGGTCGTCAGCATCATGACCGCAGCCCGCGCCCTGGGACTATCCCGCACATACGCCTACAATCTGGCCAAACGCGGCGAGTTCCCATGCCGCGTCATCCGAATCGGCACCACCTACCGAGTGCCGACCGCGGAACTCCGCAAGTTGCTCGGCGTGACATAGGCCGCCCGGGAGCCGCGCACCCCGGGATGCCGACGATGAGACTCGGCATCCCGGGAGCCGGTGCTTCACCCCCGCCAGAGGCAGCCATAATCTGGCGTTGCGACGATCTACTAATGGGTACGTTAGCGGATGATCTTGCTCGGGTCGGTCCTGGACGGGCCGGTAAGGCGGCTCAGCAGGCTTCGGGGGCTTGAGCCTGAGTGTGGGTTCAGCCGACCTTCGGGGTGGCGCGGTCGATGATCGGGGCCAGGTCCAATCCCGGCGGGAGAGTGCCGAAAGCGGATCCCCAGTCGCCCGCGAGGCGGGATGCGCAGAAGGCGTCCGCGACGGCCGGGTGGCCGTGCCTGACCAGCAGTGATGCCTGGAGGACGAGGGCCAGGCGCTCGGCTACGCGGCGGGCGCGGAGCTCGATCGTTGCGGTGTCGGTGAAGGCGTCCTTGGCGTCCTGCACGGCTGCGTCGAGGCGCTTGTCGGCCCCTTGCGCAAGCTCGACCTCGGTGAAGAACGCGTCCAGTGTCTGCGGCTCGCGTAGGATCGCGCGGAGGAGATCGAGAGCCGCGACGTTGCCGGAGCCCTCCCAGATTGAGTTCAACGGGGACTCGCGGAAGAGGCGGGGCATGCCCGATTCCTCTACGTAGCCGTTGCCGCCCAGGCATTCGAGGGACTCGGCGGCGTGGGTCGGCCAGCGCTTCGTGATCCAGTACTTGCTGACCGCCAGGCCCAGGCGCTTGAACGCGGTTTCGGTCTCGTCGCCGCGTACCGAGCGGTCCGTTGCGCCCGCCAGGCGGAGCATCGTGATCGTGGCGGCCTCCGACTCGATCGCCAGGTCCGCGAGGACGTTGCGCATCAGCGGCTGGTCGATCAGGTACGCGCCGAACGCCTTGCGGTGGGCGGCGTGGTGGGCGGCGGACGTGACGCCGTGCCGCATCCCGGCCGCGGCGCCGATCACGCAGTCCAGCCGGGTCATGTTGACCATCTCGATGATCGTGCGGACGCCGCGGCCCTCGTCGCCGACCCGCCAGGCGACCGCGTTCTCGTACTCCACCTCGGAGGACGCGTTGGACTTGTTGCCGAGCTTGTCCTTGAGGCGCATCAGCCGCAGGGAGTTGAGCTCCCCGTCCGGCAGGACGCGTGGGACCAGGAAGCAGGTGAGGCCGTCCGGCGCCTGGGCCAGGGTGAGGAACACGTCGCACATTGGCGCGCTGGTGAACCACTTGTGGCCGACCAGGCGGTACGTCCCGTCCGGTTGCGGGGTGGCCTGGGTGGTGTTGGCGCGGACGTCCGAGCCGCCCTGCTTCTCCGTCATCGACATGCCGGCGAGCAGCGCGTTCTTCGTCAGCGGGGCGCGCAGGCCGTAGTCGTATTCGCGTTTGGCGAGGAGCGGCTCGTACTGCGCGGCGAGCTCGGGGGAGCGGCGCAGGGCGGGGACGGCCGCGTACGTCATCGAGATCGGGCAGCCGTGGCCCGCGTCCACGCGCCAGGTGTAGAACTTGGCGGCCCGTGCGACGTGTGCGCCGGGACGGGGGTCGACCCAAGGGGAACCGTGGAGGCCGTGCGTCACTGCGACGTTCATCAGTTCGTGCCAGGACGGGTGGAACTCGACCTCGTCGATGCGGTGCCCGTACCGGTCGTGGGTGCGCAGGACGGGCGGGTGCTCGTTGGCGAGGCGGCCCCATTCTTGGGCGCGTTCCGTGCCCGCCAGGCGGCCGAGTTCGCGGACCTCCGGCTCGGCCCAGGCGGCGCCCTCGCGCGCCAGCCCGTCCAGCAGGACCGCCTCGTCGGCCACGTCGTGACCGGCGAGCGGGGGTACCTGGTTGAAGACCTCGTGCGTCACCGTGCCGCTCCCACGCGCTGCTCAAGGGGTGTCCACCACGCAGGATACAGAACCGGGTTCGGGCAACCATTGATCCTGCCCCTGCCCCGGCCGGAGGTCCATCCTCCTCAAGGGGTGAGGCGATCTCGTCCCCGCGGCGGATTGTCCGGCCCTCGCGGGGGCATAACTTCGGAAGCATGAGTCAGTCCAGTCCGCAGCCTGAGCGGCCCTCCCCGTGCCGCCCGCGGGACCGGCGGCAGGACCTGCTTCCCGACCGGCCCGGCACCGACGCCGCAGGGGACGCGATACGGGCCTCCGACGCCGAGCGGGAGGCCGTCGTCGAGCGGCTGCGGATCGCCTCCGTCGAGGGGCGGCTGACGTTCGAGGAGCTGACCGAGCGCAGCGAGGCCGCCTACGCGGCCGTCACCCGCGGCGAACTCGACGGCATCACCGCCGACCTGCCCGGCATGGGCGCCCCCGGCGCCAACCCCGCGCCCCGCCAGGTGCAGCGCAAGTTCAGCGCGGTCATGGGCGACTGCAAGGAGCGCATCGTCGGGCGGATCGACGGGCCGCTGGAGGCCGTGGCGGTCATGGGCGACGTGCAGCTCGACCTGCGCGGCGCCCAGGTCCCGACCGGGGAGATCAGCATCTCCGCCACGGCGGTCATGGGCGACGTGAAGATCATCGTGCCGGACGGCGTCAGTGTCGTGCTGTCGGGCCACGCCTTCCTCGGTGACCGCAAGGTCAACGTCCGGGAGGCGCAGCCGGGCGCCCGGGTGCCCGTCGTCCGCGTCGCCGCCCACGCCGTGATGGGCGACGTCAAGATCGTGGACGACGAGCACCACGCCCCGTTCCGCCGCGCCGTGGCCGACTGGTGGCGCGACCGGAAGTGAGCCGCCGGGCCTACGGCTGGTGGTGGCGGGAGTCGTCGTGGCGTTCGGCCTCCTCGACGCCCTCCTCGTCCGGAGGCAGGGTGTCCGGGTGCTCGTAGCGCACGCCGGGGGTGCCGGTGCCGCTGGTCTCCTCACCGTCCGGGACGGTCCGGCCGCGGGCGTCGGAGCGCTCGTTGATCGGGCCGAACTCGCGGTCGTGGGTCTCTTCCGGCTCGTGTCCGAGATCTTCCCGTTTCATGGAAGGCCGCATACCCGCCATCCCCGGCGTCGAACGCCCCGTCAGACCGCCGTGGCCGCCGAGGACGTGACGAGCGCCTCGTCGTAGCGGTGGACGATCACCCGCGCGACCTCCGGGGCCGCGCCCAGGACGGGCGAGACCGCCGCGGCGCCGGCGGCCAGCGCCGCGTTCTCGACCTTGTCGGCGAAGTAGCCGGGCGCGAGGAAGTACGACGCCACCGCGACGCGGGGCGCGCCCGCCGCCAGGAGCGCCGCCACCGCCTCGGCCGGTCCGGGGGCGGCGGCCGACGCGTAGGCGGGGACCACGTCCCACCAGCCGCGCGGCCGCCACTCGCGGGCCAGCCGGGCGATCGTCGCGTTGGCGGAGGCGTCGCTGGAGCCCGCCGAGACCAGGACGACGGCCGTGTCCGGATCACCCGGCTCGACCCCGGCCTCGGCCAGGCGGCGCTCCAGGGCGTCCATCAGCAGCGGGTGCGGGCCCAGCGTCCCGGCCGTGTGGAGCCGCAGCCGGGGGTGCCGGCCCCGCACCCGGTTCAGGACGCCCGGGAGGTCGGTCTTGCTGTGGTACGCGGCGGTGAGCAGGAGCGGGAGGACGACCGTGTCCTCCGCGCCGCCGCGGGCCAGGCCGTCCAGGACGCGGTCGGGCGCGGGCGGGCCGTGGTCGAGGAACGACGCGTGGACCGCGAGGTCCGGCCGGAGGTCCCGGACGGCGGTGAGCAGCTCCGCGACGGTCGCGGCGGCACGGGGGTCGCGGCTCCCGTGGGCCACCGCGACCATCGGCGGGCGGCTCACAGGTGGATTCCGCACTCGACCTTGCCCATCCCGGCCCAGCGGCCGCTGCGGGGGTCCTCGCCGTCCGCGACCGGGCTGGTGCACGGCGCGCAGCCGATCGACGGGTAGCCGTCGTAGTGCAGGGGGTTGACGAGCACTCCGTTGTCCTCGATGTAGTTGTCCATGTCCTCCTGGCTCCAGTCCAGGATCGGGTTCACCTTGACCATCCCGCGCCTGCGGTCCCACTCGACGACGCGGCGGTCGCGGCGGGTGGCGGTCTCGTCCCGGCGGATGCCGCTGAACCACGCCATGTAGCCCTCCAGCGCGCGGCCGAGCGGCTCGACCTTGCGCAGGTGGCAGCACAGGTCGGGGTTGCGGCCGAACAGCCGCGGGCCGAGCGCGGCCTCCTGCTCCTCGACCGTGCGGGACGGGGTGACGTTGACGACGTTCACCGGGTAGACGGCCTCGACCGCGTCCCGGGTGCCGATCGTTTCGGCGAAGTGGTAGCCGGTGTCGACGAACAGGACGTCGATGCCGGGCTTCACCTTCGACACCAGGTGGATCAGGGCCGCGTCCGACATGGACGAGGTGAGGCAGATGCGGTCGCCGAACGTGGCGGCGGCCCAGCGGATGATCTCCAGCGTGGGCGCGCCGTCCAGCGCGGCGGAGGCCGATTCGACGATGTCTTCCAGGTCAAGGGTAGGTCTGTCGGTCTCCAGGAGGGTCACCGAGGGATCTCCTTGCTCGCGGTGCCGGGGACGCCGACACCGAGGAATTTCAACGTGAAGGATCGGACGCAGTCGGGGCAGTACCACGAACCGTGCTCCTCGCGCGGTTCGAGATGCTCTTCGCCGCAGTAGGGGCAGTAGAACGGCGCCATCCGCTCGCCGCGCGGTGACGCCGAGCTCACTTCAGGTCCGCCTCATCGGCGCGCTGCACCCACTCGGCGAACGTCTCCTCCCCGTCCCGCTGCTCGTCGTAGTTGCGGACGACCCGCTCGACGTAGTCGGTCAGCCCCGCCGAGGTGGTCTTCAGCCCGCGGACCTTCTTGCCGAACGTGGCGCCGAGCTGCCCGCCCAGGTGGATCTGGAAGCCCTCGACCTGGTCGCCGTTCTCGTCCACGACGAGCTGGCCCTTCAGGCCGATGTCGCCGACCTGGATGCGGGCGCAGGCGTTCGGGCAGCCGTTGACGTTGATGGTCAGCGGCCGGTCGAAGTCGGGGAGCCGCTTCTCCAGCTCGTCGATCAGGTCCATGGCGCGCTGCTTGGTGTCGACGATCGCGAGCTTGCAGTACTCGATGCCGGTGCAGGCCATCGTGTGCCGCCGGAACGTGGACGGGCGGACCTGCAGGTCGTGCTTGGCCAGCTCGTCGGCGAGCGCCTCGGTGTTCTCCTCCGGGACGTCCAGGATGACCATCTTCTGCTCGATGGTCGTCCGCACCCGGCCGGAGCCGTAGCGGTCGGCCAGCTCGCCGATGACGCCGAGCATCTCGCCGCTGACCCGGCCGGCGCGCGGGGCGAACCCGACGTAGAAGTTGCCGTCCTGCTGCGGGCGGATCCCGACGTGGTCGCGGCTGGCGAGCGGCGCGGCGGGCTCCGGGCCGTCCGGCAGCGCGTAGCCGAGGTACTCCTTCTCCAGCACCTCGCGGAACTTCGCCGCGCCCCAGTCCTTCACCAGGAACTTCAGCCGGGCGCGGCTGCGCAGCCGCCGGTAGCCGTAGTCGCGGAAGATCGACGTGACGCCGTGCCAGACCTCGGTGGCCTGCTCCGGCTTGACGAACACGCCGAGGCTCTGCGCGAACATCGGGTTGGTGGACAGCCCGCCGCCGACGTAGACCTGGTAGCCGGTCTCGCCGTCCTCGTTCACCACGCCCACGAACGCGATGTCGTTGATCTCGTGGACGGTGCAGTGCGAGGTGCAGCCCGACAGCGCCGTCTTGTACTTGCGCGGCAGGTTCGAGAACTCGGGGGAGCCGATGTAGCGGTCGTGGATGTCGCGCAGCTGCGGGGTCGCGTCGATGACCTCGTCGGCGGCGATCCCGGCCAGCGGGCAGCCGATGATGGTGCGCGGGACGTCCCCGCACGCCTCCATCGTGTGCAGGCCCACCGCTTCGAGGGCCTCCCAGATCGCCGGGACGTCCTCGATCCGCACCCAGTGCAGCTGGACGTTCTGCCGGTCGGTGATGTCGGCGGTGTTGCGGGCGTACCGGGTGGAGATGTCGGCGATGGTGCGCAGCTGCGGGCCGCTCAGCTGACCGCCGTCGATCCGCACCCGCATCATGAAGTAGCGGTCTTCGAGCTCCTCGTCCTCCAGCGCGCCGGTCCGGCCGCCGTCGATGCCCGGCTTGCGCTGCGTGTACAGGCCCATCCACCGGAAGCGGCCCCGCAGGTCGGCGGGGTCGATGGAGTCGAAGCCGGTCTTGGAGTAGATGTCGATGATGCGCTGGCGAACGTTCAGGCCGTCGTCGTTCTTCTTGAGCTCTTCGTTCTTGTTGAGCGGTTCGCGGTAGCCGAGGGCCCACTGGCCCTCGGCCTTCTTGCGCTTGATCGCGGGTGGCACGGCGCGCGTCCTCGTCTGTGGTCGTGAGGGACGCGTAGCGCACCGGCGCTCTGAGGCAGCCGGCTCGACGCTGAGCAGGGTGATGTCAAAGGTGACGCCGATGCACCACGCGCCCGGCTGAGCTGGGGCTGCGTGGTCGGGGCGTCACCGACAGATCGCGCTGCGGACGCGCAGGAAGTCCACGTGCCGGCGCTTGGCCAGCAACGGGTCCGCAGCAGTCATACCTGAACCATGACACGGCGTCTCGGGGGCTGTCCAGTGACGTCCGGCATGCGGACGGGTGACATGCGTCATCCCTGCCGCCGCCAGTTCACCGGGGGCTCGCCCTCTTCCCCGGTCACCGGGGTGCCGGCGCGGCTCTCGCGGCGCTGCGCTCCCGGCGTGGCCGGTGCGGGCCGGTGCTGGCAGTCGCACCACGAACCGCCGCGGCACTCCCCGTGGCGGTGGTCTCGGCAGGACTGGCAGATCATGCCTCCATTGTCGCCTATGACGGCCGATGCCCGGTTCATCGGAAATGATCATGATCGGGATGACGTTCCCGGTCGTCGAAGCGGGTATGAGCGAGGCGATGCGCAGGGGACGGGCCACGCGCCCGCGCGACGGAAGGGCTGGGGAGGCGGTCGCGACGCGACGCGACGCGCAGGGCACCGAAATGGGCGAGGGGACATGTTCCGGACCCGCAACGCTCTACGGTGGGGCGGTGTGACCACCGTC
Source organism: Actinomadura sp. GC306 (assembly GCF_004348665.1). GTDB lineage: Bacteria > Actinomycetota > Actinomycetes > Streptosporangiales > Streptosporangiaceae > Spirillospora. Next base: position 15,952 of record NZ_SMKM01000009.1, read on the forward strand.
TCCGACGCCGAGGGCGTCCCGCCGCGCGGGGACTCCGAACACGACGAGGGCCGGGGGGCCGGCCCGGCCGCCCGGGGTGACGTCCACCCGCCCGAGGGGGCGGCCGAGCCCCTGGACGGTCCCGAAGCGAGCGTCCCGCCGGAGCTGCGGTCGGGGGAGGCGGCGCCGGGCATCGCCGCCCGGTCGGCCGAACGCGTCCGTTCCGGCGCCGGCACCGTGCTCGGCGTCGTCTGGGCGCTCACCAAGGGCACCGCGTCCAAGGCGTTCCGCTACCGGGTGACCGGGCTGGCGGCCGAGGCCGCGTTCTTCGCGCTGCTGTCGCTGCCGCCGCTGGTCATCGGGCTGATCGGCACGATGGGGCACCTGAGCGGGCTCTTCCAGCCGGGCACCGTCTCCGAGATCCGCACCTGGGTGATCGAGCAGGCCCGGACGGTGCTGACCGGCCCGGCGGTCGACACGGTCGTCGTCCCGCTGATCGACGACGTGATCCGCGGCGGGAGCCCGGACATCGTGTCGCTGAGCTTCCTGCTGTCGCTGTGGGCGGGCTCGCGGGCGACGAACGTCTACATCGACACGATCAGCATCGCCTACGGGCTGTCCGGCATCCGCGGCGTGGTCCGCACCCGGCTGCGCGCGTTCTTCCTGTACCTGATCGGCCTGCTGGTCTTCCTGATCGTCATCCCGCTGCTGGTGGCGGGGCCCGCGCTGGTGCAGCAGGTGGTGCCGGAGAGCGCCGGGCTCGTCCAGGCGCTCTACTGGCCGGTGGTGGTGACCCTGTCGATCATCTTCCTGGCGACGCTGTACCACCTGAGCGTCCCGGTGCGGACGCCCTGGCGGCGGGACCTGCCCGGGGCCGTCCTCGCGCTGCTGATCTGGATCGTCGGCAGCTTCGGCCTGCGGATCTTCCTCGCCGGGTCGCTCAGCGGCGTCTCGGTGTACGGGTCGCTGTCGGCCGCCATCGCCGTCCTCGCCTGGCTGTACGTGGCGGCGCTCGCGGTGCTGATCGGCGCCGCGCTGAACGCCGAGATCGACCGGCTGTGGCCGACCGCCGACACCGCGCGGGCGCGGGCCGTGCGCGACGCGGCGGAGGACAGGGCGGAGGAGGACGGGGCGGAGGACGGGGCGGAGATCACGGACGGCCCGGAAAGTAAATAAACCTCCCGCGAGGTCCTGATAAGGCAAAACATGTCGTAACCTCGCCTGACATGACCCCCCGAGAGGAGACCGGCCGGCTCCGGACCGTGACCGGCATGATCGCGGCGTCCGAGGTGACCGGGCCGGTGCTGTCCCACGAGCACCTGCAGCTCGACCTGCGCTGGGCCGCGCGCCCGCAGCTCGTCGAGTCCGACCCGGGCCGCGTCCTGGACGAGGAGAAGACCGTCCAGCGCGAGCTGAACACGCTCCGCAAGGAGCACGGCCTCGGCCTCGTCGTCGACCTCACCTGCTCCGGCATGGGACGCAACGCCGCCGCCCTCGCCCGCATCAGCGCGGGCGCCCGGGTGGCCGTGGTCGCCGGGACGGGGGTGTTCACCGAGCCGTTCCACCCGGCCTACGTCCGCGAGACCCTCGCGGCCGGCACCGGGCCGGAGGGGCCGTCGGGGGTCGAGCGCCTGGCCGAGCGGCTGCTCGCGGAGGTCGGCTTCGGCATGGACGGCACCAACGCCCTGCCCGGGGTCATCGGCGAGATCGGCACGTGGGGCGAGGCGCCGACGGAGACCGAGGAGCTGTGCCTGCGCGCCGCCGCCCGCGCCGCCCGGTACTCCGGGCTGTCGGTGGCGACCTACGGCCGCGCGGGCCTGGCCCAGCTGGAGATCCTCACCGCCGCCGGGCTGCCCCCGAACCGGGTCGCGGTCGGCCAGCAGGACCGGGTCGACGACCCCGGCCAGCACCGCAAGATCGCCGAATCCGGGGGCTACGTGGCGTTCGGCACCCTCGGCCTGGCGGGCGAGGACCACGCGGCGATCGGCGCCCGGGTCCGCTGCGTCATGGACCTGCTGGAGGCCGGGCACTCCTCCCGGGTGCTGCTGAGCACCGGCGTCTCCCGGCGGGCGCAGCTCACCCGCTACGGCGGCGGCGGCTTCGGCTACCTGTTCGGCACGTTCCTGCCCGCGCTGCGCGCGGCGGGCGCCGACGACGCCACCCTTGACGCGATCATGCGCGAGAACCCGCTCCGCTGGCTCACCGGCGCCTGACCGCGCCCGGCCGGCTGGTCGCGCCCGCGGGAACCGCCCGGGGCCGGCCCCGTTATGCCCGTGAGCGGCGCTGTACGCGCCTGTAAGGGCCGTGGAGTGGGTAGGGGTGGCCTCGGAAGGAGGTTCGCCGATGTCCTGGAACAGACCCGCACGCGACGACCTCCGGCAGCGCGAGGACGAGTCGCGAGGCGCGGGCCACCAGCGCGGTGTGAGCGTCCGGCTGCCCTACGCCGACCGGGCGGAGGCGGGCCGGGTGCTCGCCGAGCGGCTCGCCCCGATGGGCCTGGACGGCGCGGCCGTCCTCGCCCTGCCGCGGGGCGGCGTGCCCGTCGGCTACGAGATCGCGCGGCGGCTGGGCTCCCGGCTCGACGTCCTGGTGACCCGCAAGATCGGCTATCCGCCGCAGCCCGAGCTGGGCGTCGGGGCGATCGCCGAGGGCGGCGCGCCGGTGTTCGACGCCGGGCTGCTGGCCCGGCTGCGGCTGCGCGCGGAGGATCTGGCGGCCACGGTCGCCGCCGAGCGCGCCGAACTGGACCGCCGGGTCGAGGTGTACCGGCGCGGCCGGCCGCTGCGGGAGCCGGCGGGCCGGCCGGTGATCGTGGTGGACGACGGCCTGGCCACCGGGGGCACCGCGCGGGCGGCCGTGCGGGCGCTGCGCGAGCGCGGGCCGTCCCGGCTGGTCCTCGCGGTGCCGGTGGGCGCCGCCGAGACCGTGCGCGCCCTGGCGGCCGAGGTGGACGACCTGGTCGTGCCCGCCGCACCGGGGGAGTTCCGCGCCGTGGGCCAGTGGTACCGCGACTTCGAGCAGCTCACCGACGCGGACGTGATCGCCTGGCTGGACCGCGCGGCCCGGAGCGGGGAGCCGGGCTGACGCCGCGGAGAATTGGTGCGGCGACTTTCTGAAAAATGGCCGCACGGAGCGGGCGGCTGCGGTAAAAGCGCGGGTTCACCGGAAAGTCGGGGAGCGATCTGTGTCACAACCGGTGACCCGGGGTGAAGTGTCCGGTTCCCGGGTGGGCGGATCCGGTTCCGGGCACGCAAACGGCCCCGCGATGCGGGGCCGTGTCGTTTTCTCGGTGGCGTGCCGGGGTTCGCGATGGGAGCGTTTCTGGCGGCCTGCGCGCTCGGCTAGGCGGCGTTGGCGCGGCGCATCCGGCGACGGCGCTCGGACGCGCGCTCGTCTTCGTTCAGACCGCCCCACGTGCCGTACTTCTCGGGCCTGGAGACCGCGTAGTCCAGGCACTCCGTGCGGACGGGGCAGCCCATGCAGATCTGCTTCGCCTTGCGCTCGCGGATCTCTCGCTCGGGCTGACGCTCACCGTCGGGACCGAAGAAGAGGACGAGGTCTTCCCCCCGGCACGCCGCGGCGTCCTGCCAGCCCCAGCTGGGACGAGGGAGGTTTGCCTGCCGACGTACCTGAGCCATGGAACACCCACCTTGATTGGTTTCGAACAATTTCAGGACATGGACGCCCGACATGCTTCGGGTGACATGAAGTCAGAAGCGCCGAATGGTCCAACGTCCGGAGTTGCCGCTCTGTTCCCCGCCCGGTTGCGCCGGAAACCTGGGGACGTGCGACGGGAGACCCTCGAATGGGGCCTCAAAGAGATTACACGAGTGCCGCCTCGTTGAGAAGGGTGAGTTCCCTAACAACGTAGGTTTTCAAGTTCTCCCCGCAGTCGGGCCCGCAGGGGGACGACTGCCGGACGGACTCGATGACGACCCGGTAACGGCTCTCCTGTACAGCAACGACCGTTTCGTAGCGGGATGTTCCCCCAGTGACGGACACCACGGTCACCTCGTCCACTCCGAGGCGCCCGGTGTGGGCGCGGACGAAGTGCTCCGCCGCCTGCGCGGGCTCCGGCAGGCCGCCGCGCCCGCGCAGCCGGTCCAGGGCGACGTCCCCGCGCAGGTAGGCGTCGGCCGCCGTCACCGCGTGGGTTTCGTCGAGGTCGCCGTAGTAGAGCCCGTGGGGAAGACATACCAAATTCGCTGCAAATCGGTCACCGCCGACATGGGTGGTTTCCCAGACAAGCCGCTCGAAACGTGCAGTGAGCGCGCGGGCCAGCGGAGCGCCCGTACGGGCGCAGCAGGCGTTGCGGCGCCCGTGCGTGCAGACCAGCAGCACCGGCTCGGCCACCGGCTCCCCGAGACCGGGGGAGCGGCCCGCGGCCAGCGCGCCCAGGTCGAGCGCCGCCAGCCCGGCGGGGTCGGCCAGTTCCCGGCCCTCGATCCAGACGTCGGTGCCGCGCGAGAAGGCGGCGTAGACCTGGACGGGCGGGACGCCGCGGCGGCGGCCCGCCCGGCGGATCAGCTGGGGCCGCACGCCGGCCCGCTGCGCGGCGCGTACGGCCTCGGCGATCGGGGCAGGGGAGACGAGGTCCTCGATGCGCTCCGGCCACGGGCCCGGGTGCTCGATGAGCAGCCAGGCGCCCGCCTTGGCGGTCGCGCTCGCCAGGCACGGCCGCTCCCCGGTGTGGCTGCCGGGACAGTGCCCGCAGCCGTTGCCGCGCGTCAAGGAGAACCCCCCCGTCGATCTTCATTGATTAGGTAAGGGTAACCTAACAGGCGGCGCCGAAACATGGCGGGGCCGAATTCGCCGTTCCGGGCGAATCCCGAGGTGGGGCGGTGGGTACCCGGTGCCCCGAGCCGGACGACCGGTTCGGCCGGCCGGCCCGGAGGGTCAGCGGAGTGCGGCGCGCGGCAGCAGCGCCTCCGCGGCCGGGAGCGCCGCCGCCCGGTCCGCCGCGACGAGCCCGATCCGGGTGCGGCGGTCGAGGAGGTCGCCGGCGTCCAGCGCGCCCTCGTGGCGCACCGCCCAGGCCAGCTCCGCGCCGAGGACCGGCAGCCCGGGGACGACGGGTTCGAGCAGGGCGGGATCGTCCGCGGCGAGCGCGGCCAGCAGCGGGGCCTCCGTCCCGTACCGCTGGACGAGGCGGAACGGCGCGTCCAGCGCGTTCAGCCGGTCCCGCGGGGCGGCGCCGACGAGCGGGAGCCGGGCGGTCCGGCTCGGCGCGGCGCCGAGCCCCGCGGCGCGGGCCGCCGCGTCGACGGCGTCCTGCGCCATCCGCCGGTAGGTGGTGAGCTTGCCGCCGACGATGGTCACCACGCCGTCCGGCGAGGTCAGCACGGCGTGCCGGCGGGAGATGTCGGCGGTGTCGCCCCCTCGGCCGAGGTCCAGCAGCGGACGCAGCCCGGCGTAGGCGCCGAGCACGTCGGCCCGCCGGACGGGGACGTCCAGCGCCGAGCCGAGGATGTCGAGCAGGAACCCGATCTCGCTCTCGGTCGGCTCGGGCACGTCGGGGATCGGCCCGTCGGCCGCCTCGTCGGTCAGCCCCACGTAGACGCGGCCGTCGCCCTGCGGCAGCACCAGCAGGAACCGGCTGGCGGCGCCCGGGACGGGGATCTGCATCCCGGCCGACAGCCCGCGCAGGGTGTCGGCCCCGACGACGATGTGGGTGCCGCGCGACGGGCGCAGCCGCACCCCGTCCACCAGGCCGCCCGCCCAGACGCCCGCCGCGTTGATCACCGACCGCGCGCGGACGCCGAACTCCCGGCCGGTCAGCTCGTCGCGGACCTGCGCGCCGTCCCCGGCCAGCGCGACCGCGCGGCAGCGGGTGAGGATGCGGGCGCCGTGCCCGGCGGCGGTCCGGGCGAGGGCGGTGACCAGGCGCGCGTCGTCGGCGAGCTGGCCGTCCCACGACAGCAGGCCGCCGCGCAGCCCGTACGGCCGCAGCGGCGGCGCGAGCCGCAGCGTCTCGACCGCCGACAGGCGGCGCGGGCCGGGCAGCACCGAGCGCGGGGTGCGCGCGGACAGCCGCAGCACGTCGCCCGCCCGGACCGCGGCGGCGACGGCGAGCGCGCGCGAGTGCGGCACGGTCGGGGTCATCGGCATCACGAAGGGCAGCGCGCGGACGAGGTGCGGTGCGGTGCGCCGCATGAGGACGCCGCGCTCGACCGCGCTCTCGTACGCCACGTCCACCTGCCCGGACCCGAGGTAGCGCAGGCCGCCGTGGATGAGCTTGGAACTCCACCGGGACGTGCCGAACGCCAGGTCGTGGGCGTCGATCGCGGCGACCGACAGGCCCCGGGACGCGGCGTCCAGCGCGGCGCCCGCGCCGGTCGCGCCGAGGCCGACGACGAGGACGTCCACCACCTCGTCCGGCAGGGCGGCGAGCTCGCGCTCCCTGCGCGCCGCGTTGAGCGAGGTCCGTGGGTCGAGATCGGGAGTGTTCACGGCGCGAGCATCCTCTCCAGGATGTGGCGGAGTTCTTCGTCGAAGGCGTCGGAGTCCAGCTCGGGGTCGGTGTCGTCGAGCATCGTGGGCGCCGACAGGACGTAGGACTGGACGACCAGGAGCAGCGCCCGCGCCTGCCGGGCCGGATGGTCGCGGCGGATGGTGCCGTCGGCGTGCCCGGCCCGCAGCGCCTCCTCGAACAGCTCCAGGAACACCAGCTGGCTCGCGCCGCAGCGGTCCAGGACGTAGGGGAGCAGCAGTTCCGGGTCGACCTCGATGATCTTGCGGAGCAGCGGGTGGTCGCGGAACGTCCGCACCCCGGTGACCAGGCCCGACACGAAGCGGGGCCGGACGGGGCGGCCGTCGTCGGGGGGCTGCAGCGAGTCGCCGAGCCCGACCCACTCGCGGGTCATCAGGTCGGCGACGATCGTGCGGACGTCCGGCCAGCGGCGGTACAGCGTCATCCGCGAGACGCCGGCGCGGCGGGCGATGTCGGTCAGGGTCGTGCGGCGCACCCCGACGGCCAGCACGCACTCGCGGGCGGCGTCGAGGACGGTGTCGTCGGCGGTGCGCCCCCCGCCGACGGCGTCGTGCCCGGTCCGGTGGCGCATCCGCGCGGCGCGGTCCGCGTTCTTGTGACGATTCGACGTCATGTGTCACAGTGTAAGCACAGATTCGAGGCCGGCGGCAGGCCGGTGACGGGAGGCGCGGGTGGAAGCGCGGGACATGCTGTGGAGCGGCTGGGGCGATCCGGACCGGGCCGCGCCGCTGCCGGAACCGGTGGCGGCCCTGCTGCGCGACATGCTCGGGGTGCGGCCCGCCGAGCGGCCCCCGGCCGCGCTCGCCGGCGTGGAGCCGCCCGCCTGCCGCCTGGACGCCGCCGACCTGACCGCGCTGGCGAAGATCGTCGGGGACTCCGGCGTCCGCGCCGACACCGAGACCCGCGTCCGGCACACGCGCGGGAAATCGACGCCGGACCTGCTGCGCATCCGCGCGGGCGAGGCCGCGGACGCGCCCGACGCGGTCGTCCTCCCGGCGTCGCACGACGAGGTCCTCGCGGTGCTGGGGGAGTGCGCGGAGCGGCGGATCGCGGTCGTCCCGTTCGGCGGCGGCACCTCGGTCGTCGGCGGGCTCGCCCCCGCGGGCGGCGGCCGGTTCATCGCGCTCGACCTGCGGCGGATGGACGCGGTCGTCTCGGTCGACGAGACCGCCCGGACGGCCGTCCTGCAGCCCGGCCTGCGCGCCCCGGCGGCCGAGGCGCGACTGGGGGAGCGCGGCTACACGCTCGGGCACTTCCCGCAGTCGTTCGAGTGGGCGACGATCGGCGGGTTCGCGGCGGCGCGGTCCAGCGGGCAGGCGTCCGCGGGGTACGGGCGCTTCGACGACATGGTGGTGGCGCTGACCGTCGCCACCCCTGAGGGCACGCTCGACCTCGGCCGCGCGCCGAAGTCGGCCGCCGGCCCCGACCTGCGGCAGCTCGTCCTCGGCTCCGAGGGGGCCTTCGGGGTGATCACGTCCGTGACCGTGCGGATCCACCCCGTCCCGGAGACGCGGGAGTACGAGGGCTGGCGGTTCGCGTCGTTCGGCGAGGGCGCGGCGGCGCTGCGCCGGCTCGCGCAGGACGGCCCGCTCCCGGCGGTCCTGCGGCTGTCCGACGAGACCGAGACCATGGTCGGCCTCGCCGACCCGGCCGCGATCGGTACGGCCGGGGCCGCCGGGTGCCTGGCGGTGCTCGGGTTCGAGGGCACCGCGCGGGGGGTCGCCGCACGCCGGGCGGAGGCCGCGGAGGTGCTGCGCGCGGCCGGTGGCGAGCCGCTCGGCGGCGGGCCGGGTGAGAAGTGGGCGCACGGCCGGTTCGACGCCCCCTACCTGCGCGACGCCCTGCTGGACGTGGGCGCGTTCGCGGAGACGCTGGAGACCGCCGCGTTCTGGCCGGACATCCCCCGGCTGTACGACGCCGTCCGGTCCGCGCTGATCGGCGCGCTGTCCGGCGCGGGCACGCCGCCGCTGCTGATGTGCCACATCTCGCACGTCTACCCGTCCGGCGCGTCGCTGTACTTCACCGTCGTGTCCGCCCAGGGCGCGGACCCGGTGGCGCACTGGGACGCCGCCAAGCGGGCCGCCAACGACGCGATCATCGACGCGGGCGGGACGATCAGTCATCATCACGGGGTGGGCACCGACCACCGCGACTGGTACGCCCGGGAGATCGGGCCGCTGGGCGCGGCGGTGCTCCGCGCCGTCAAGGAGCGGGTCGATCCGGCCGGGATCATGAACCCGGGCGTGCTCGTCCCGCCGGCCGCAGAGGAGTGAGCACGACCCATGCCCGCCCCTGAGCAAGGTCCGCGCGCGTTCACCGCGATCGTCAACCCGGCGGCGGGCGACTCCGCGTCGGCCTCGTCCCTGATCACGCTGGCCCGGCTGCTGCGCGACGCGGGCGCCGACGTCGCCGTCGAGTACAGCCGCGGCCTCGGCCACGCCCACGACGTCGCCCGCGCCGCCGCCGGGACCGGGCGGGTCGTGCTCGGCGTCGGCGGCGACGGCATGGTCGGCTGCGTGGGCGGCGCCCTGGCCGGACTGAACGCCGGCCTGGACGCCGGCCAGGGGGCGGTGCTCGGCATCGTCCCGGCGGGCCGCGGCAACGACTTCGCGCGGCAGCTCGGCGTCCCCTCCGACCCGGCGGAGCTGGCCAAGCTGCTGCTGGAGGGCGAGCCGCGCGCGGTGGACGCCATCGAGGCCAACGGCACGCCCGTGCTCGGCAGCGTGTACGCGGGCGTGGACGCCGTCGCCAACGAGAACGCCAACAGCACCCGGCTGCTGCGCGGCTCCGCGGCCTACTACGTCGGGGCGCTGCGCGCGATCATCTCGTGGCGGCCCGCCGACTACCTGATCACCGTGGACGGCGAGTCGTTCGCGCGGCAGGGCTACACGGTCGTCGCCGCCAACTCCGGCTACTACGGGTTCGGCAAGCACATCGCGCCCGGCGCCCGCGTCGACGACGGGCTGCTCGACGTGGTCCTCATCCGGAGCGCGCCGAAGAAGCTGTTCTTCGCCGTGATGCGGGAGCTGGCGGACGGGTCGCACGTGCGGCGGCCGGAGGTCGAGGTCATGCGGGGCCGCGAGGTGCGGATCGAGCTGGCCGGGCCGCCCGGCCGGACGATCCCGTACGGCGCGGACGGCGAGCTGCCCGGGGTGCTTCCGGTCACGGCGCGGGTGCTGCCCGGAGCGCTCCGCGTCCTCGCGCCCTGACCGCTGTGAGGCACCGCTGACCTGCGAAGATGTCCCGTCCCCGAGTTGGCCGGGAAGTTCGGGTCTGTTTACACCCGCATTACGGCTCCTCGGATAGCGTCAGTTACGTCCCGCTTAGGGACCGTTGGGGCCGTCTGCGGACGGGGTCATGAGAAGGCGATCGCTCGCCGTTCTGGGGGGACTCATGACCACCCGCGGGCGCCCTCGTCGTGGTGGCGCCGGCGTCTCTGGGGGTGGCGCCGGCGTCCACCACGCACACGCCCCCGCCCCGCCCCGCGCCGCACCCGCGAAGATCACACGCCGGGCTGCGGCAAGTCGCTTGACGGCCGAGATCGTCTCCGGCCAGGCTGTGCGGACCCCTACCCGAGCCTTTCGCCCACGGCGGGCTGCCCGGAGCCCGCCCGCGGACCCCGCGCCGGACGGAACGGCTCACCCCCCGGAGGCGTCCCTGTGTGTGCCGCGGAGTACCCCGACAACTCGCGCACCTCAGAGGCGGGCGCCGGATGGGTCTGCCAGAAGCCCGGCACGTTCCACGAGCTGCTCCCCGAGCGCGTCCCCGACTTCTCCTGGCGCCGCCCCCGGGTGCTGTGGCGGTCCCGCAACGACGTGCTGGCCCACCTGTTCGGCGATCCCTCGAACGCGATCCGCCGCCGCTGCGTCGCGGCGCTGCGCGAGCGGGGCACGCCGGCCGCGTTCACCGTCCACCGCTCCGAACCGGAGTTCTCGTTCGCCCTGCTCGGCGACACCGGCGAGGGCGACCGGTCGCAGTACGCCGTCGTCCCGCCGCTGCTGAACGCCGCCGCCGGCACCGACTTCATGATCATCGCCAGCGACGTGATCTACCCGGCGGGCGACGCGGACCAGTACCCGGGCAAGTTCTTCCGCCCCTACAAGGACTATCCCGCCCCCATCTACGCCATCCCCGGCAACCACGACTGGTACGACGGCCTGCGCGGCTTCCTGCACGTGTTCTGCGACCTGGACGCGGACTGCTCCCCGCCGGAGTGGCGCGGCCCGCTGTCCTTCCTGCCCCGCCTGCTGTGGCGCTCGCCCGGCGAGGTGGACGCCGCCGCGCTGGCGGAGGCGCGGCGCCGGTACCGGGGCGCGCCCGGCCAGCGCGCCGTCCAGCCGGGCCCGTACTGGGCGATCGACACGCCGTCGCTGCGCGTGATCGGCATCGACACCGGCATCACCGGCACGCTCGACCGCGGCCAGGGCCGCTGGCTGCGCGAGGTCTCCGCCGGTCCGAAACCCAAACTGCTCGTGACCGGAAAGCCGCTGTACGTGGACGACGAGCACCGGCCCGGCAAGATCGAAGGCGGCGGGACCGTCGACGAGATCGTCCGGGATCCGGCCCACAACTACGTCGCCGCGATCGGCGGCGACATCCACAACTACCAGCGCTACCCGATCCCGGCCGGCGACGGGCGGGCGATCCAGTACGTCGTCGCCGGCGGCGGCGGCGCGTTCATGCACGCCACCCACACGATCCCGCGGACCCGCGTGGTCGAGGAGGACCGGTTCCGCTGCTACCCGCTGCGCGGCGACTCCCTGTCCCGCTACAGCAAGCTGTACGGCCGCTGGCTGCGCATGCCGAAGCTCTTCGAGCTGACCCCCGAGGAGGCCACCGCCGCCGTCCGGCGCAGGCTCGGCATCCGGCCCGCCCGCGGATACGAGAGCCCTGACCCGTCCTTCCGCGCGCGCTTCGTCGCGGCGCTCCTGGGCGTCCCGCGCGGTGACCGGCACCGCCCCCGGTTCCTCCGGGTCCCGGTGCACAAGCTGCCGCAGCGCTTCCGCTCGGAACTGGCCGACTGGGACGAACCGCCGTTCTTCAAGAGCTTCCTGCGCGTGGACGTGACCGAGTCCGAACTGCGCATCCGCTGCCACGCGGCCACCGGCTGCGGCGACCAGGAAGCCGAGCCGCCCTGCGAGGACGAGGTCGTCATTCGGTTCTGATTGCATTCACCCTGCCGGGCCACTGCCCTGGCCGCCGCTGCATGCGTGCGCTGTCGGAGGTGCGCGCCAGAATGAGTGCGTGAAGGTCGCTGTGGCGGCGGGGGTGCGCGGCGGGGGAGCGCTCCGGCCGCTCGCCGAGGACGGGACGCCCGCGGGGCCCGCTGAGGACGTCCCCGACCTCGTCGTGGCCATCGGCGAGCGGGAGCGGGCCGAGGCGCCGCGGTGGGTGTGGCCGTCCACGGCGCGGCTCTACCCCCGGCTGCTGGACGCGGGCGTGCGGGTGGGGCGCTGCCACGACCTCGAACTGGTCGAGAGCCTGCTGCTCGGCCACGCGGGACGGTACGGGGAGCCGCGCTCGGTGCGTGCGGCGTGGGCGCGGTCGCGCGGGGAGCCGGTGCCCGCGGACGCGCCGCCACCGGAGAAGCCGGCGCAGGCATCGCTCTTCGACGACGACGATGAGCGGGACGTGCCCGCCGACGACATCGCGCAGGTCGTCGCGGTGCACGCCGCGCAGCAGCGCGCCATCGCAGGGCTGGCCGGCGAACCTGAGGGCGGGCCCGGGGCCGCGGGGCGGTTCGCGCTGCTCGCGGCGGCGGAGTCGGCCGGGGCACTGGTGGCCGCCGAGATGGGGCACGACGGGCTGCCCTGGTCGGCCGCCGAGCACGACGCGCTGCTCACCGGGCTGCTCGGCCCGCGCCCCTCCGGCGGGCTGCGGCCCCGCAGGCTGCAGGACCTCGCCGACCGCATCAGCGCCGCGTTCGGGCCGCGCACGCACGTCAACCCCGACTCCCCGGCGCAGATCCTCAAGGCGTTCGCGGCGGCGGGCCACCCGATCCCCTCCACCCGCGCCCACGTGCTCAGGGGCGTCGACCATCCCGCAGTGCCGCTGCTGCTGGAGTACAAGGAGCTCGCGCGCCTGCACACCGCGCACGGCTGGGCCTGGCTGGACACCTGGGTCAGCGGCGGGCGGTTCCGTCCCGAGTACGTGGCCGGCGGGGTCGTGTCCGGCCGGTGGGCGACGAGCGGCGGCGGCGCCCTGCAGATCCCGCGCGTGCTGCGCGGCGCCGTCGTCGCCGACCCCGGCTGGTCGCTCGTCGTCGCCGACGCCGCCCAGCTCGAACCCCGCGTGCTGGCGGCCCTCGCGGGCGACCGCGCCTTCGCCGAGGCCGCCGCCCACGGCGACCTCTACGCGGCCCTGTCCGGCGCCTTCGACTCCGGGCCGGGGGCGGCGCGGGGGCCGGCGGACGGCATGAGCCCGCGCGACAAGGCCAAGCTGGCGCTGCTGTCCGCCATGTACGGCGGCGGGACGGGGGAGGCCGTGCGGCTCCTCGCCGTCCTGCGCAACCGGTTCCCCGACGCCTTCGAGTACGTGGAGGCCGCCGCGCGGGCGGGGGAGCGCGGGCGGCTCGTCCGGTCCCGGCTGGGGCGGACCTGCCCGCCGCCGTCGGCCGACTGGCGCGAGCTGACCGCCGCGGGCGACGACGGGCCCGCCGAGCGGCGGCGGGGCCCGGCCGCGCAGGCGCTGCGCAGCCGGGGCCGCTTCACCCGCAACTTCGTCGTCCAGGCGACCGCCGCCGACTGGGCGCTCGCGCTGCTCGCCTCGCTGCGGCGCCGCCTCACCGCGCTCGGCCCCGAGCCCCGCCTAGTGTTCTTCCTGCACGACGAGGTCATCGTGCACACCCCGGCGGGCCTGGCCGCCGACGTCGCCGCCGCCGTCCGCGCCTCGGCCGAGGAGGCGCGGCGGCTCCTGTTCGGCGGCACCCCCGTGGTATTCCCCATGGAGATCGCGGTCGTGGACCGCTACGCCGACGCCAAGTAGCCGCCGCGCCCCCGGGACGCGCTCAGCCGGCGATCGTGTAGGACGCCCGGGTGTTCAGGGCGTCGACGTCGTCGAAGGACGTCTTGCGGTACGCGCCGCTGATGGTCGCCAGCTCGTTCGGCGCCAGGACGTCCTCGATGGCCGTGAACCCGCGCGGGGCGCGCTCGCTGACCGTCTGCAGGATCCGGTCGGCGGGCATGTCGCGGCAGGCCAGCACGATGGCGTTGACCGTCTCGCGGCGCTCCCGCTCGTAGGCGAGCAGGCCCGCGGCGGGGTCGGCGGCCCTGACCAGCTCGTGCGCCAGGACGCGGGCGTCCAGCACGGCCTGCGACCCGCCGTTGGACCCGATCGGGTACATCGGGTGGGCGGCGTCGCCGAGCAGGGTCACCCGGCCGGACGTCCAGCGGTCGAGGGGGTCGCGGTCGACCATCGGGTACTCGAGGATCTCCGCCGCCCCGGCCAGCATCGCCGGGACGTCGAGCCAGTCGAACCTCCAGTCGGCGAAGTGGGGGAGGACGTCCGCCAGCCGGCCCGTCCGGTTCCAGTCGGCGGTCTCCTTCAGCTCGTCGCCGGTGAGCTTCACCTCGGCCACCCAGTTCAGCAGCGCCCGGCCGCCGCGCTCGGCGCGCCTGGAGATCGGGTAGACGACCATCTTGGCCGCGGCGTTGCTGCCCGCGATGGCCAGCGTCCGGCCGGTCAGGAACGGCTCGCCCTCGGTGACGCCGCGCCACATCCTGATCCCGTTCCACAGCGGCGCCTTCTCGCCCGGGTTCAGCTGGGCCCGGACGGCGGAGTGCAGGCCGTCCGCGCCGACCAGCACGTCGGCGGCCACGGTGTCGGCGGTGCCGGAGGCGCGGTCGCGCAGCCGCGCCCGCACGCCGTCGCCGTCCTGCTCGAAGCCCTCGAACACGGTCCCGGTGCGGACGGCGCCCGCACCGAGCCGCGCGACGACGGCGTCCAGCAGGATCATCTGCAGCTCGCCGCGGTGGACGGAGTACTGCGGCCAGCGGTAGCCGAGCGCGCGGCCCCGCGGCTCGGCCCAGATCCGGCCGCCGTACCGGTCGAAGTGCACCGTCTCGGCGGTGGGGATGCCGGTCTCGGCGAGCTCGTCGCCGAGACCCAGCTCGGTGAGCTCCCGGACCGCGTGCGGAAGCAGGTTGATGCCGACGCCGAGCGGCCGCAGCCGCACGGCGGAGTCGACGACGAGCGACTCGACCCCGGCCTCGTGCAGGCTCAGGGCGGTGCTGAGACCGCCGATCCCCGCACCCACGATGAGTACGCGCATGAATCGCCCTCCCGTTGTCCGGGCAGGCGGGGCCGGTGCGCCGGCGGCCCCGTCCGCCCGCAGTGTCTCCGCCGCCGCCGCGCACGGCGGCGGCGGTTCGTGCGTGTTCCGTTCGTGCGGTGTTCCGTCAGTGGCCGGGCTTCGCGGCGGCGCCCTCCGCCTCCGCCACCCCGGCCGGCTGCGCGGCGGCGGCGGGGGCCGCGCCCGGCACCCGCGCCCCGCCGCGGACCAGCCGCCCGACCTCGGCCCGCAGCTTGACGAACTCCGGCAGGCCGCGGGTGTCGATCTGGTCGCGGACGGACGGCAGCCCGACCGGCAGGTCGGCGTGCACCCGGGCGGGCGACCGGTTGAGGATGACGACCCGGTCACCGACGTAGACGCTCTCGTCGATGTCGTGGGTGACCAGCAGGATCGTCATCTTCTCCGTGCGGTGCACCTGCAGGACGAGGTCCTCCAGGTCCTCCCGGGTCTGCGCGTCGACGGAGCCGAACGGCTCGTCCATCAGCAGCAGCGAGGGGCGGTAGGCCAGCGCCCGCGCGATCGACACGCGCTGCTGCATGCCGCCCGAGAGCTGCCACGGGTACTTGCGTCCCGCGTCGTGCAGGCCCACCGACTCCAGGGCCTGCTCCGCGGCGGCCCGCCGCTCCGAGCGCGACTTCCCGCGCCGGCGCAGCGGCAGCGCGACGTTGTCGCGGACGCTCAGCCAGGGGAACAGCGACCGGCTGTAGTCCTGGAACACGACCGCGAGGTCGTCGGGCACGCCGTTGATCGGCTTGCCGTCCAGGGTGAGCCGGCCGCCGGTCGGCTGGATCAGCCCGGCGATGCAGCGCAGCAGCGTGGACTTCCCGCAGCCGGACGGCCCGACGATGCTGACCAGCTGCCCGTCCGGGACGCTGAGGTCGAGGCCGTCGAGGACCTTGGGCCCGTCTCCTCCGTAGGAGTGGGTGAGGCCGGTTATCTGAAGCATCACGGCCACCTTTTCTGTGTGTACGTCATGAGGGTCGTCAGCGTGGGGGCCATCGGTCAAGTGGCGAGGCGCCGCGCGCCGATGTGCCAGGCGAGCACGCGGCGCTCCAGGAGCATGAACACGGCGTTGAAGACGAAGCCGAGGATGCCCAGCATCACGATGCCGGCCCACATCCGGGGGAGCTCGAACGAGCGCTGCGCGCCGATGAGCTCGGAGCCGATGCCCGCGGTGCTGCCGAACAGCTCGGAGATGACCATGAGGATCAGCGCGAACGACAGCGCCACCCGCAGTCCCGCGAAGATCTTCGGGGCGGCCGCGGGGAGGATGATGGTCACCATCCGGCGGAACCGGCCGACGCCGAACACCTTGGCCGTCTCCAGCTGCAGGGTGTCCACGGTCCGGACGCCGTCGCTGGTGTTCAGCAGCACCGGCCACACCACGCCGAACGCGATCGTGACGATCTGCATGGTGGAGCCCAGGCTGAACACGATGATGAAGAACGGCAGCAGCGTGGGCGGCGGCACCGCGCGCAGGAACTCCAGCACCGGCGAGGCCATGTCGGACAGGACCCGCGACCGGCCGATCGCCGCGCCGAGCACCACGCCGGCCGCGCCCGCGGCGCCCCACCCGATGAACAGGTGGGTGAGGCTGGTGGAGAAGTCGTCCATGGCGTTCTCGGTGAGGAACAGGCTGGACGCCGGCCCGGAGAACCACAGCTCGTGCAGCGCCTGGGCGATCCGGGTCGGCGGCGGGAAGTAGGTCTCGTTGACCGCGCGGGTGACGACCTCCCACAGCAGGAAGACCAGGACGACGAGCCATGCGTGCGCGGCGAACCCGCGCAGGGCCTTCAGGACTCTCATGCGACACCCTCCACCCTTGCCGAGTGCCACCGGAACGCGACCCGCTCCAACCCGAGCAGGGCCAGGTTGGCCAGGAGCCCGAGGACACCGGCCCACACGGCGCCGGCCAGCAGCAGGTCCGTGCGGCCGCCGCCGGCCTGCGTGGAGCTGAGGTAGATGCCGACGCCGTCGATCCCGCCGGCCAGCAGCTCGGTGCTGACCACGACGATGAGGGCGACGGAGGCGGCGATGCGGACGCCGGTGGTGATGAACGGCGCGGCGCTCGGCAGCGAGACGCGCCACAGCACCGACGGCGTCCCGAACCCGAAGCTGCGCAGGGTGTCCTTCGCGACGGGGTCGACGTCGCGGAGCGCGTACAGGGTGTTGATCAGGATCGGCCACAGGCACGCGTAGAAGATCAAGGACATCTTCATCTGCGTCGGGTCCGCGAACAGGATGATGGCGAGCGGGATCAGCGCGACCGAGGGGATGGGCCGCATGAGCTCGACGAGCGCGCGGGCGGCGTTGCCCAGGAACGGTACCGAGCCGAGCAGGACGCCCAGCGGGACCGCCACGAGCACCGCCAGCGCGAGCCCGCCGAACCACGCCTGCAGCGTCGCCGCGACGTCGACGAGGAACTCCCCGTCCACGGCGAGCTTCCCGGCCTCCCCCAGAACGGTCGACGCCGGGGGGAGGGCGGACGCGTCCACGAGGCCGGTACGGCTCACGACCTCGAGGACGACGACCGCACCGGCCACCCCGGCGGCGCCGAAGACGATGCGGCGAAAACTCATGCGGCGGATTCGGCGATGAACTGCTTGACGTCGATCTTCTCGTCGACGTAGCCGAACTGGAGCATCACGTCCGCCACGCGCTGCAGCCGGGTGGCGTTCAGCGTGGTCGGGAAGGTGCCGAGGCTCATGGTCGAGGCGACCTCGGCGTCGATGCCCTTGGCGTAGGTGGGCAGGGTGTCCTGGACGAGCTTACGGTCGGCCGCCATGCCCTGCGCCTTCTGGAGGGCGCGCTGGAAGGCCGCGGTCGTCTTCGGGTGGTCCTGGATGAACTTCTCGGTGGCGGCGTAGCCGGCGACCGGGAAGTCGGCGGTCGGGCCGCTGGAGGTGTCGGCGACCATGCGGGCGCCCAGCGACTTCTGCATCTGGGTGCCGAACGGCTCGATGGCCTGGACGGCCTCGACGCTCTTCGACTTCAGGGCCTGCTCCATGGCGGGCGGGGCGACCTCCACGAAGTTGTCGTCCTCGTCGAAGTCCACGCCCTTGGGCTTGGCGGCGGCCCGGACCAGCAGGGTGCTGATGTTGCGGCGGGTGTTGACGGCGATCTTCTTGCCCTTGAGGTCCTCGATCGTGCGGTACGAGGAGTCCTTGCGCACCAGCACGGTGTGGGTCTTCGGGGCGCTCTGGAAGCCCTCGGCGACGATCTTCGGCTTGAAGCCGGGGTCCTTGACGCCGGCGGTCAGCAGCGAGACGTAGTTGCCGAAGCTGAAGTCCAGCCGGCCGCTCTTCAGCAGCGGGATGCCGGCCGCACCGCCCTGGATGACCTGTGTCTTGACGTTCAGGCCCTCGGCCTTGAACAGCCCCTTGTCGATCGCGATCTGCACCGGGGCGGTGTCGGCGACGGTCATCGTCCCGAGCGTGATATCGGTCTTCTCCAGGCCGTTGGCCGAGGACCCCTCGTCCGAGTCGCCGCAGGCGACCAGGGAGAGTCCGAGGGCGAGGGCGAGGGCGCCGCCGAGGATGGTGCGGCGGTGGGAAGCAGACATGATCAATGCTCCATTTGCGGGGGAAGCTGGTCGAAAGCTGATCTTTCGACGAGCCGGGAGCGTAGCGCACCACGCGGGCGTCGGGGGCGAGATGCCAGCTTTACGTGCAGATATGTAAACACACGTGAGCAATCGGTGACATTTCCGTCTCCCACATCACAAGTCTGGATCTGATGTGATCATTCGGGTTGGCCATGTTGGTTGCTCTGTGTTGCAATGTTCGGCGCTTGCCCACAGTGGAGCGGGCAGGTGACACGACCCGGATCTCGTTCAGGGTCACTGTGCGCCGCGAGCGATCGACCCATTGAGAGGTAGCGGAGGGCAGTGCGGAAAGCCGAAGGGGCCGAGATGGCCCCGCAGTCCCCTCAGCCAGGCCCGTCTGCCAGCGAGGACGCCCCCAAGCGAGGCTTCCTGGGAGGCCGGTTCAGGCTGCGCAACTGGCGCGTGCGGACGCGCCTCTTCGCCCTCATCGCGGTGCCCACGATCGTGGCCGCACTCCTTGCGGGCTTTCGCGTCGAGGTGTCCATGGAGGACGCCGAGGCCTATGCCCGGACGGGCCAGATGGCTACGCTCGGTAAGGAGCTGACTGCGCTCGCCCACGAGGTGGAGAACGAGCGCGACGCGATGGCGACCCGGGCGGCCGGCGGCGCCCGCGCCGTCAACGACGAGGAGCTGAAGCAGCGCCAGGAGGCGGTCGACGCGGCCGCCCGCAAGGTGCGCGCCGCGGCCGACGGGCTGGAGATCAACGCCCCCGGGCTGGAACTGGCGCTCCGCAACGTCCTCGACCGCGTCAACGACCTGGCCGCCGTGCGGGCGCTGGCCTCGCGCGTGGCGGCCGGCCCCATCATCGAGAAGTACGGCGAGTTCATCGACGACTTCAGCAGCTACCACCTGCTGGTCTCCCAGGACGCCCCGACGCCCGAGCTCGCGCAGGGCGCGCTCGCCCTCGCCGACCTCGCCAGCGCCAAGGACGCCGCGTCCCGCGAGCGGGCCCTCATCGGCGCCGCCCTCTGGGAGGGGCGGTTCCTGCCCCTCGACCGCTCCGCGGTCGACGGCGCCCGCGCCGACCTGGACACCAGCATCGCGGCGTTCCGCAACTCGGCGACCGCGCAGCAGCTCCAGCTCTTCGAGGACACCGTCACCGGCCCCGAGCTGGACCGCGCGGAGGTCACCCGGCTGCGGACGCTCGCGGTCGCCGACCGCTCGCCGGGCCTGCAGGTGCGGCTCGGCAGCCGGGTCGCCAACGGCTGGACGGCCGACTCCAGCGTCCGCATCGACAAGCTGCGCGCGGTCGAGCAGAAGATCGCCTCGGACCTCGCCGCGAACGCCGACGACGCCAAGGCCAGCGCCCAGACCGACGCCATCCGGGACGGGGCGCTGCTGTTCCTCGTCCTCGCGATCGTCCTGGCGACCGTCATCCTGGTGGCCCGGTCGCTGGTGCGGCCGCTGCGCCGGCTGCAGTCCGGCGCCCTGGAGGTCGCCGGCACCCGGCTGCCCGGCCTGGTCGACCGGCTGCGCGATCCGGAGGCCGCCGCCGGCGGCATCGAGGTCGAACCCATCGAGATCGACTCCACCGACGAGATCGGCCAGGTGGCGCGGGCGTTCGACGAGGTCCACCGCGAGGCGGTCCGGCTGGCGGCCGACGAGGCCGTCCTGCGCGGCAACATCAACGCGATGTTCGTCAACCTCTCGCGCCGCAGCCAGTCGCTGATCGAGCGCCAGCTGAAGCTGATCGAGGAGCTGGAGCAGAGCGAGCGCGACGAGGAGCAGCTCGGGAACCTGTTCCGGCTGGACCACCTGGCGACCCGCATGCGCCGCAACAACGAGAACCTCCTCGTTCTCGGCGGGCAGGACCAGGTGCGCCGGTGGAACCAGCCCGTCCCGCTGATCGACGTGGTGCGCGCCTCGCTGTCGGAGGTCGAGCAGTACGAGCGGGTCGCGCTGCGGGTCCAGGGCGACATGACCGTCGCCGGCCCCGTCGTGAACGACCTCGTCCACCTGCTGGCCGAGCTGGTGGAGAACGCCACGGTCTTCTCCGCCGACCACACCAAGGTGACCGTCTCGGGGCAGATGCTGAGCGGCGGCGGCGCCATGCTGCAGATCACCGACAACGGTGTGGGCATGTCGACCGAGGAGCTGGAGCAGGCCAACTGGCGGCTCGCGAACCCGCCCGTCATCGACTTCTCCGCGGCGCGCCGCATGGGCCTGTTCGTGGTCGGCCGCCTGGCCGTCCGGCACGGGATCCGCGTGGAGCTGCGCGCCGCGCAGGGCGGCGGCCTCACCGCGTTCGTGGTGCTGCCCGAAGCGGTGATCACCCCCGGCGAGACCGGCGGGTTCGGCGGCCGCGGTGTCAACGGCCGGGAGAGCGACGGCCAGCAGCTCGCCGCGCTGACCACCGGTGAGCCGCCCGCCGGCGGCGGATTCGCCCAGGACGGCTACGGGCCCGCCGGTTCCCCGATGGGCGGCGGCACCGGAGCCCACTCCATGGGCGGCGGCACCGGGCCGCTGCGCTCGCTGCGCGGCGGGACCGGCCCGCAGCCGGCCATGAACGAGACGGGCCCGATCCCCGCCGCCGGCGGCGGCCCCGGCTCGTTCCCCGGCACCGGGCCGCTGCCCACCGTGTCGCACGGCGACCAGGGGCGGCCCGTCGACGACCCGTACCGGTCCGACGACCGGCCGCCGCCCCCGCGCCGGCCGGGCGAGCTGCCCGTCCGCCGTCCCGGCGCCCAGCTGCCGAGCAAGCCGGCGGACGACGGCCCGAACGGCCTGTTCCAGCCGCGCAGCGAACGGCAGGACGGCGCCGCCAACGGCGCCTACGGCCAGGGCGGCCCCCAGTCCGTCGTCCCGGAGGCCCAGCCGGTGGTGCCCGAGCCGGGCGGCTCGCGGCAGATCCCGTGGGAGACCGGGCCGCTGGAGCAGGTGGGCGGGGAGTCCGGGCACGGCCCGCGCGACCCCTACGGCGACGCGTCGCAGACCGGCCCCGTGCCGCGGCGGCGCACGTCCCAGTGGGACACCGGCGAGCTGGCGCCGCCCCAGGGCGGGATGCCCGCGCCGCGTCCGGCGCAGGAACCGCCCGTCCCAGAGCCGTCCGTGCGGGCGCCCCAGGCACCGCCGGTGCAGGCGCCGCCGGAGCAGCAGGCGCCACCGCGGGGGCCCGAACGTTCGCCCATCTTCGACGCGATGCAATCGGAGTGGTTCATGCGAAGGTCGGGAGACAGTTCAGGGGAGGACCCCGTGCGGGGCTGGGAGTCCCCGGCGGACGCGGGCTTCCGCGCCGCCGAGGCCGCCCGCGAGCCCGTCGCGACGTCGCGCACGAGCGTCGGGCTGCCCAAGCGGGTGCCGGGCAAGAACCGGGTCCCCGGAGCGGTGGGCCGCACGCCGGCCGGGAACGCGCAGGCCGGAGCCGCTCCGGCGGCGGGCCAGGCATTGCCGCAGAGCCCCGCTCAGGGGCAGGCTGTGTCGGGCGGGCAGCCGCAGGACCGGCAGGGATACGGCCAGCCGGCCGACGTCGTACGCAACCGCTTCGCGAGCCTCCAGCGCGGCGTCCATCGGGGACGCCACGAGGCACGCGGCGCAGGCACGTCAGGTGAGGCGCCGTCACAGGGTGACGGCGAGACAGGAGGCACCCGGTGAGCGGGCAGGATCTCAACTGGTTGGTGACGAACTTCGCGGACCGTGTCGCGAAGGTCGCGCACGCCGTCGTGGTCTCCTCGGACGGATTGCCGATGGCGTACTCCTCGGGTTTCCCGCCCGAGCGTGCGGACCAGCTCTCGGCGATCGCCTCGGGGCTGATGAGCCTGACCCAGGGCGCGGCGAAGATCTTCGACGCGGGCGGGGTGAACCAGACCGTCGTCGAGATGGACCGCGGCCTGCTGTTCGTGATGTCCATCACGAACGGGTCGGTCTTCGCGGTGCTCGCGGCGCCGGACTGCGACCTCGGACTCGTGGCGTACGAGATGACGCTGCTGGTGGAGCGGGTCGGCAGGGTGCTGTCGCCCGCGCTGCGCGCGCAGGAGCAGCCTCCGTACTCGGGTCCGCCGGTGACGGAGATGGGCGCCGGCCCCGCCCGCTATTGATCGTGACTGACTCTGACGGAGGTCGGCGACATGGATCGAGGCAGCTTCGGAGGCGGTCCCGGGGGTCCCGGGCGCTGGCCCGGTGACCACGGGCGGGCGCCCGCGCCGGGACGCCCCCCCGAACGGGAGAGCGAGGCGAGTTCGCTGGTGCGCCCGTACGCCGTGACGGGGGGACGCACCAAGCCGCGCTACGATCTCGCCATCGAGGCGCTGGTCACCGCGGCGCCCTACCCGCCGCGGGACGTGGCCGTGCTCACCCCGGAGTACCGGGCGATCATGGATCTGTGCCGCTCGGCCCGCTCGGTCGCCGAGGTCTCGGCGCTGCTGCGGCTGCCGCTCGGCGTCGCCCGGGTGCTCGTCGCCGACATGGCCGTCGAGGGGCTGCTGCGGCTGCACCAGTCCCAGCCGGCCACGACCACCGGCGGACAGCCGGACCTCCGCTTGCTAGAAAGGGTGCTCAGTGGCCTTCGGAAGCTCTGACCAGGTTCCGGTCCCGGGGTCGCACGGCGGAGAGGCCGAGCTGACCTCGGTCAAGATCGTCGTCGGCGGCGGGTTCGGTGTCGGCAAGACCACCTTCGTCGGGTCGGTCTCGGAGATCATGCCTCTCACCACCGAGGCGGTGATGACCGCGGCCAGCGCCGACGTGGACGACCTGTCGGCCGTGCCGGACAAGACGACCACCACGGTCGCGATGGACTTCGGGCGCGTGTCGCTCGACAGCGAACTGATCCTCTACCTGTTCGGCACGCCCGGGCAGCACCGCTTCTGGTTCATGTGGGACGACCTCGTCCGCGGCGCCATCGGCGCCGTGGTGCTGGTCGACACCCGCCGGCTGGAGGACTGCTTCGCCGCGGTGGACTACTTCGAGGAGCTCGGCCTGCCGTTCGTGGTGGGCGTCAACGGGTTCCACGGGGAGTTCCAGTACGCCGTGGACGACATCCGCGACGCGCTGTCGATCAGCGCGCACGTGCCGATCGTCCAGTGCGACGCGCGGAGCCGCGAGTCCACCAAGGCGGTGCTGATCACGCTCGTGCAGCACGCGATGTCGATGCACGCGGCGCCCGCCGCGGGCGCCTCCGCGCCGCCGGCCGCGTCCGGCGGGCAGGTGGGTACGGCGTCGCCCAGCTGGACCTGACGCACGTCCCATCGCGTTCTGGAGCCGGTCCAGACCAATGCGGCCCTCGGTGACGACCTCACCGAGGGCCTCGGTGTCCCCGCCGGTCAGGCGGGGCGGCGGATGGCGTCCTCCAGCGTGTCGGCGAGCGGGATGCGGCGGTACAGGCCGGTCACCACGAGGGTGCGGCGGATGAGCGGGCGGGGAGCGGCGAGGGTGAGGCTCCCGCCGGCGGCGGTGACCGCCTTGAAGCAGGAGACGATGACCGAGAGGCCGCCGGAGTCCATGAACTCCAGGCCGGCGAGGTCGAGGACGAGGCGCTCGCCGTGTTCGCGGCGCGTGCTGTCCAGGTAGGTGCGCAGGTCCTGCGAGGAGCTGAGGTCGAGGTCCCCGCGCAGGCGCACGACGGTGTGCCCGGCCTGCGGGCGGGCGGTCATCTCCAGCAGCGGCACGCGCGGACTTCCTCGGCTCGGGGCAAGTTCGTCAGGCGAATCTTTTCCATACGACAACTATCGCACGGCGGGGCCCCGTGCCGGCCCGTGGGGCGACGGGGGTGTGCCCGGCGGTGCCCGGCCGTAGGGTGCTGTCGGACAGTGCCCGATCCGCTTGTGCCCGATCCGCTGTGTAGGAGAAGGACCCCCAGGTGAGTTCCCCCCGGCTGCCGGACCATCTCGAAGTGCTGCTCACCGAGGAGCCCGTCCTGGACGTGTACGCGCACGGTCCCTGGCGGGTCCCCGACGGGCTGTACGAGGAGATGCGCGAACGCGCCGTGGAGTACGACCGCGATCCGCGCGCGGCGCTGCTGGCCAGGCAGCTCAGCGACTTCTACGGCGGCGACACGAGCGCGGCGGGCGCGGAGCAGTGGTCGCTGCTGACGTTCCTGCTCGGCGCCTCGGCCGTGCGGGGCGGGTCGCGGGGCGACGTGGACTACGAGCTGCTGTCGGCGTTCCTCGCCAAGGCCGAGACCGCCGTCCGGGACCCGCTGGCCTGGTTCACCCAGGGCGGGCGGTGGCGCCCGCCGGGCCTGTGGCTGCCCGAGCCGGCCGGCGACGACCGCGAGCGCCGCGCGGTGATGTTCGAGCTGGCGCGCGCCGGCCTGGACGTCTTCGACGGGCTGGAGCCGGTGGAGCGGCGCCGCCGGGCGCTGCTGGAGCTGTTCGACCGGCGCGCCGCCGACCCGGAGCTGCGCGAGCTGGACATGACCCTCCCCATCGGGAGCCTGGAGGAGTCGTGGGCGTCCGGGCTGACCGACGAGGAGCTGGCCGTCCTGCCCGAACTGGCGGGGCCCGTCGGCTACCTGGGGTGGGCGTGCGCGGGCCTGGACGCCGCACACGAGCGCCTGGCGGGGGCCGTCGCGGACGGGGACGAGCCCGACACCGCCCTCGCCCGGCTGCTCCTCGCGTCCGGCGTCTCGGCCGCCCCCGCGGAACTCGCCGTCGTGCTGGGGACGACCCGTTACGAGAACGTGGAGGAGCGGTTCCGCGCAACCCGCGACGGCTTCGCCGTGGACGCGTGGCAGCAGGACGTGCGGGCGTGGCTGGCCCGCGGGCTGGTCGCCGGCGAGGCCGACGCCGCGCGCGCGTGGCTCGACATGGCGGTGCGCATCACGGGGTCGGCGCAGGGGCTTCCGGACCCCCCGGTCAGCCCGCGCTGCCGGGTGCCCGTGCGCGCGTTCCACACCGACCTGCGGCGGCTGTTCAGCGCGCGGCTGGTCCGCAACACGCTCGGCGCCTCCCTGGGCGGCGGAGGCGACCGGCCGGGCACCCGGGCCGGCGGGCCGCGGCGCGCCGCCGCGGCGGCCGGCCCGCTGGTCGGGCAGCCGGAGCTGTCGCGGGTCCTGGCGGCCGCGGTCGAGGAGCGGCTGTCCGGCACCCGCCCGCTCCGGCTGCTGATCGCCGGGCCGGAGGGGACCGGGAAGGGCACCGCCGCCGCGGAGGCCGAGCGCCGGCTGGCCGAGGGCGGCGCGGTCCGCGAGGCCCTGTGGATCTCCGACCAGGTCTTCGCGTCGCTGGGGGTGAGCGACGCGGTCCTGTGGCTGCAGGCCCGCGTCCGCGACTGCCTGGAGGGGCGGATGCTCCTGGTGGTCGACGACCTGGAGAAGCTCGCCGCGCACGAGCGCTGCGGCGCCGCCGCCGTGGAGGAGCTGCGGCGCCTCATGGCCCGCTCGCCGTCGCTGAGCGTCGTCGCCCTGTGCCGCCCCGGCGGCGACCGGCGGCTGTTCGACGCCAACCCGGCGCTCGTCCGGGCGTTCGACACCGCCCGCACCCGCGACTTCGGCGAGGACGACTTCGCCGAGCTGTTCACGCTGGCCGTCGCGCGGCACGGCGCCAGCGTCGGGCCGGAGACCGCCGCTGCCGCCGCGGGGATGCTGCACCGCACGCCGCCGCTGCTGAACCTGCGCGGCGCGCGGCTGGTGGAGCACATGGCCGGGCAGGCCGCCGCCGCGGCGACCCTGCGGGAGGCGGAGACCCTCGCGGAGGGGGAGGCGCCCGCCGGCCCGCCGGAGGTCACCGAGGCCGACCTGCCGCACCGGCTCATCCCGGGCCGCTCCGCCGATGCCGACCCGCTCGCCGAGCTGGCCGCGTGCGCGGGGATCGAGCCCGCGAAACGCGAGGTGGACGCGCTGGTCGCCGAGGCGAAGGCGGCCCGGCTGCGCCGCGAGGCGGGCATGAAGGCCCGGGACCTGCCCCGGCACCTGGTGTTCATCGGGAACCCCGGCACCGGCAAGAGCAAGGTCGCGGGCATCCTCGGCCGGCTGTACGCCGACCTCGGCGTCCTGTCGTCCGGCCACCTGGTCGAGGTGGAGCGCGCCGACCTGCTCGGCGAGTACGCCAGCGAGAGCGTCCTGCGGGTCCGCCGGGCGGTGGAGGAGGCCCACGGCGGCGTCCTGGTCGTCCGCGACGCGCACGCCCTGGCCTCGGCCGCCGCGGACGCCGCGCGGGGGCGCGAGGTCCTGGACGTCCTGATCACCGGCCTCCAGGCGCGCACCGAGGACCTCCTCGTCGTGCTGACCGGCCCGGAGGCCGAGCTGAACGGGCTGCTGAAGTCGCGTCCCGACCTGGCCGCGCACTTCCCCCGCACCGTCCGCTTCCCCGACCTCACCGAGGACGAGCTGGTCGAGGTGTTCGCCGCCAAGGCCGCCGACGCGGGGTTCGAACTGGCGGCCGGGGTGCTGGAGCGGGTCCGCGAGCTGGCCGAGGCGGCGCCGCGCGAGCGCGGGTTCGGCAACGCCCGCGCCATGATCAACCTGCTCGACCGGGCGGTGGCGATGCAGGGGCGGCGCGTCCTCGCCGACGGCATCGTCGACGAGACCGAGTCGCTGGACGAGATCCTCCTGGCCGACCTCCCCGACACGCTCAGCCGGGGCCGCGACGACGTCCCCGGCGACCCGCTCGCCGAGATCGACCGGCTGATCGGGCTGGCCGACATCAAGCGCGAGGTGTCCGCGCTGGTCGCCGAGGTCCGCGCCGAGCAGCTGCGGCGCGACGCCAAGCTGTCCCCGGCCGCCCCGTCCCGGCACATGGTGTTCATGGGCAACCCGGGCACGGCCAAGACCACGATCGCCCGGCTGGTCGCCGCCGTGTACGCGCGGCTCGGGCTGCTGTCGTCCGGCCACCTCGTGGAGGTCACCCGCGCCGACCTCGTCGCCGAGTTCATCGGGCAGACGGCGCCGCGGGTGCGCGGGGCGGTCGAGCGCGCCCTCGGCGGCGTCCTGTTCGTCGACGAGGCGTACACGCTGTCGTCCTCGGGCGGCGACCGGCGCGACTTCGGCCACGAGGCGATCGCCGAGCTGCTGCGGCTGATGGAGGAGCACCGCGGCGACCTCGTCGTCATCGTCGCCGGATACGACGCCGAGATGGAGCGCTTCCTCGACGCCAACCCGGGGCTGAAGTCCCGGTTCCCGAAGGTGCTGCACTTCCCCGACTACTCCGACGACGAGCTCGTCACGATCTTCGAGTTCATGGCGGCGGAGGCGGGGTTCGCGCTCGCCCCCGGCGTCCTCGGCGGGGTGCGCGGGCTGGTCGCCGCGCAGCCGCGGGGCTCCTCGTTCGGCAACGCGCGGCTCGTCCGCAACCTGCTGGAGGCGGCGATCTCCCGGCAGGCGCGGCGCATCACCGCCGAGCACGACGCGGACCCCGGCGGCCTGGGTCCCGCCGAGGTCGGGACGCTGCGCCCCGAGGACCTGCCCGAGGCCCCGCGCCCCGAACCCGGCTTCGGCTTCGGCCCCTACATCTAGCCCGCCTGCGCCTGCGGGCCGGCGGCGGGCGCGCCCGCGGCGTAGGCGGCGGCCTGCAGGGAGTACAGGTCGGCGTACACGCCGCCGCGGGCCATCAGCGCGGCGTGGTCGCCCTCCTCGATGACCTTGCCGTGCTCCAGGACGTAGATGCGGTCGGCGTAGCGGACGCTGGCGAGCCGGTGAGTGATCAGCAGGACGGTCCGGCCGTCGGCGTGCGTGCGGATCCGCTCGAACAGCTGGTGCTCGGCGCGCGCGTCGAGGGCGGCGCTCGGCTCGTCGCAGATCAGCAGCGGCGCGTCGCGGAAGAAGCCGCGGGCGACCGCGAGGCGCTGCCACTGCCCGCCCGAGAGTTCCGCGCCGCCCTTGAACCGGCGGTCGAGCAGCGTGTCGTACCCGCGGACGAGGCCGGCCACGACCTCGTCCGCCCCGGACGCGCGGGCGGCGGCGAGCATCGCCGGGTCCTCCGCCCCGCCCTGGACGTGCCCGCCGCGCCCCATGGTGATGTTCTGCCGGGCGGTCATCGGCCAGTGCGTGTACTTCTGGGCGATGACCGCGATGCGCTCCCACACCTCCTGCGGAGGGACCTGCGCCAGCGGCACGTCGTCCCACCGGACCTCGCCGGCGTCCGGGTCGTACAGGCCGGCCATGACCTTGGCGAGGGTCGTCTTCCCGGAGCCGTTCTCGCCGACGAGCGCGACCACCTCGCCCCTGTGCAGATCCAGCGAGATGCCGTTGAGGGACGGCGCGTCCGCGCCCGGGTAGGTGAACACGACGTCCCGGACGCGGATGCGGCCGAACTCGTCCGGGAGCCGTTCGTGCGCCCGCGGATCGGTGGCGAGGGCGCGCCGCGGGATGCGCCGCTCGGCCCTCTCGCAGAAGGACAGGTAGTCGCCGAAGTACAGGCCCTCCTCGTAGCACTGGTTGACCGCGAACACCAGGTTCGCCAGGGACGACTGCCCGGACCGGATCGCCAGGACCGCCGTGCCCGCGACCGCCAGCGGGACCGCGCCCTTCCACAGCATCAACCCCAGCGCGACGTAGACGGCCGCCGTGGCGACGCCCTTCAGCACGTCCCCGGTGACCTTCGCGACGGTCTGCCGGCGGGCGAGGTCCAGCTCGACGGCCCGCTGGTGGGCGGCCTGCCGGTCGTACTGCTCCAGCAGGAACGGCCGCATGGTGAACGAGCGCACCTCCGCGGCGTGCCCCCGCTCGGCCATCAGGTCGGACAGGATCCACTTCCGGCGGGAGACCTCGACCAGCGAGAGCATCGTCAGGTACCGCATCCGGGCGCTGCGCACGGACGCCCAGCCCTCCGGGAGCGCCGTCAGCAGGAGCAGCGGCAGCAGCAGCGGGTGCAGCACGCCGAGCGTCCCCGCGGCGGCGGCCAGCCCCACGGCGCCGGTGAGCACGTCCACCGCGTTCTGGACGACCCGCGGCGCCGACATCATGCCCCGCGTCTTCGCCCGCTGCAGCTCGTCGAGGAAGTCGGAGTCGTCCAGCGCCGCGAGGTGCACCGCCGTCGTCGTCTCGTACAGCCGCAGCTCGGCGAGCCGCTGGACCTGCGGCTCCAGTCGCGCCTGCGCCCAGCCCGCGCACGCCTGCAGGCCGGCGCGCAGCGCAACCGCGCCCGCGACGAGCGCCAGGGAGGGCAGCGCGTCGCGGACCCGGTCGGGCGTCGGCCCGGCGCTGAACAACGCGGTGAGGACGCCGGTCGTGGCCAGCAGCCAGAACGCCGTGAAGATCCCGGCGAGGAGGTTCAGCGAGATCGTCGCGGCGGTGTCGCGGGGGCTCGCCCGCCAGGCCAGCCGCGCCGCCTGGACGATCACCGCCGGGAGCCGGCGCGCCACCGTGACGAGGCCGGTCTCGGCCAGTTCCCGGTCCTTGGCGTGCCAGGTGGACGCGGACAGCTCCGGCAGCCCGGCTCCCGGCGGGGGCGCCTGGGGACGCCGGTTCCGCCGCCCGCCCGTCCCGGCCCGTCTGCGAAACCGCCGTCGTGTACCCATGCGCCGCCCTCCGCACGTCCTGCCCGCCAAGGGCAGTGTGCGCCCGGGGGAGGACGCTTTCCGCTTCATGTGTCACATAGAGCGGTGATTTATACCAGCGGACAATCATGCAGGAGAAGGACGCGGGGAACGTCCGGGAAGCTCTAAGGTCTACGGCATGAGCGACGGCTGGCCGGAGGGCTGGACACGCAAGGAGGGCGACCGCGTGGCTCGCAGCAGGCACCACTCCGTTCGGGCGGAGCACCACCAGCCCGCGGCCTACGGCCGGGAACGCTACGGCGAGTCCTACGACCCGTACGACGACCCGTACGCCGGCGACCAGCTCCGCGGCGCGGGGCGGTACGACCAGGGCGACCCGTACGGCGGGCCACCGCCCCGGCGCCGCCGGCGGCGCCGCGGCGGGCGGGTGTTCGGCGCGATCGCGGTCGTCCTGCTGCTGGTCCTGGCCGGCGGGTACTTCTACCTCGACTCGCGGCTGAAGCGGGAGTCCGTGCTCGTCGACTACCCCGGCCGCGTCGCCGACACCCCCGGCACGAACTGGCTGATCGTCGGCTCCGACAGCCGCGAGGGCCTGTCGAAGGCGGACCAGCGCAGGCTGCGGACGGGGTTCGCGTCGGGACGGCGCACCGACTCGATGATGCTGCTGCACTACGGCTCCGGCGGGACGTCCCTCATCAGCCTCCCGCGCGACTCCTACGTCCCGATCCCCGGCAAGGGCCGCAACAAGCTGAACGCGGCGTTCGCGTTCGGCGGGCCGAAGCTGCTCGTCCAGACCGTCGAGCAGGCCACCGGGATCCGCATCGACCACTACGCCGAGATCGGCTTCAACGGCTTCGTCGGGGTGGTCGACGCCATCGGCGGCGTGGACATGTGCGTCAAGGAGGACATCAAGGACCCGAAGGCGGGCCTGAACCTCAAGGCCGGCTGCCAGACGCTGGACGGCGCCCAGGCGCTCGGCTACGTGCGGACGCGCGCCTACGCCCGCGCCGACCTGCAGCGGGTGGAGAACCAGCAGCAGTTCTTCGGCGCGCTGATGAAGAAGGCCGCCAGTCCCGGGACGCTGCTCAACCCGTTCCGCAGCGTCCCGCTCGCCATGAACTCCACCAGCAACTTCCTGGTGGACGACGGCGACCACCTGCACGACCTGGCGCGCATGATGTGGGCGATGAAGGGCGTCAGCGGCGGCGACGGCGTGTCCACGACGGTCCCGATCGGCGGCAGCGGAAGCGCCGCGGGCGTCGGCTCGTACATCACCTGGGACCGGGCCAAGGCGACCAGGCTCTTCGACGCGATCAAGCAGGACCAGCCGATCCCGCAGGACGTCGTCCAGAAGAAGTAGCGCTCCGGCGCGGTCCGGGGCCAACGGGACCTGACCGGCTCTTTGCGCGCCGTTGATCTCTGATGGGGCGGCACTGGGAAACACTCTCGGTAGTCATCTGACCGCAGAGGGTGGTTGCAGTGAACAAGAAGCACATGAAGATCGCCGGCATCGCGTTCGGGGTGTGGTACGTCATCAGCCGACCCGAGGGCGCGGCGAGGCTCGTCAACAACGCCCTGGGCGGGCTCGGTACCGCCGCCGAGTCGTTGTCGCAGTTCATGAGCGCCATCCCGAGCTGACGGACGGCTCCCTGGCCCCGTACCCCGCGCGGTACGGGGCTTCTTCGCGCGCGGCCACCAAGCGGTTGCCCCGACGGGACAGTAAAATCGCGCTTTGCGGCCAGACGCGCCGGGGCACAATTGGATCGGGTCAGTTGTGTCGCTGCGCTACAACCAGGGACGGCGTACGGATGAAGAAGAACCTCCGCTATGTGGCGATCGCGTTCGTCATCTTCTACTTGCTGAGTTCGCCCACGGACGCGGCCAACGTGGTCAACAACGCTTTCAGCCAGCTCGGTGAGGCGGGCAGCCAGCTCGCGGCGTTCGTGAACGCCTTGGGCACCTGAGGCCGCGCCGCCGCCGGACCCGTCCGGCGGCGGCCGGAAGATCGTGAGGACGTGGCCGGTCACGGGGGGTGATCTCCTAGGATCGGCCTCATGTCTGTTTTTGACGTAGAGATCGACGGCCTGCGGGGCGGACCCGCGGACCTCGGCCAGTACCGGGGCAAGGCCGTGCTCATTGTCAACGTCGCCTCCAAGTGCGGCCTCACCCCGCAGTACTCCGGCCTGGAGCGGCTGCAGGAGAGGTACGCGGAGCGCGGCTTCACCGTCCTCGGGGTGCCCTGCAACCAGTTCATGGGGCAGGAGCCCGGCACGGCGGACGAGATCGCCGAGTTCTGCTCGGCGACCTACGGCGTCACGTTCCCGATGACCGAGAAGGTCGAGGTCAACGGCGACGGGCGCCACCCGCTCTACCGGGGCCTCGTCGGCACCGCCGACGCCGAGGGCCACACCGGCGACATCCGGTGGAACTTCGAGAAGTTCCTGATCGCCCCCGACGGCACGGTCGCGGCGCGCTTCGCGCCGCAGGCCGAGCCCGAGGCGGCCGAGGTCGTCACCGCCATCGAGGAGAACCTGCCGGCCTGAGCCGGCGGCGCGCCCTCCCGTCCGGAGGGCGCGTCCGGCGGTGTGAATCGCGCCACATCGCGCACCGGGGTTGTCCGCTATTCAAGTGCGCGTCTAGTTTGTGTAGCCGCGATATGACGTGTTGGCCGCGATACGACGTGGAGGTGCCCGATGCGCGGGTGGACGGCAGGCGACATCCCCGACCAGCGGGGCCGGCGGGTGATCGTCACCGGCGCCAACAGCGGCATCGGCTACCACACCGCGCTGCAGCTCGCCCGGCACGGCGCGTCCGTCGTGCTGGCCTGCCGGAGCGCCGAGCGCGGCCAGACGGCCTTCGACCGGATCAGGGCCGCCGCGCCGGACGCCGACGTCACCCTCGCCTCCCTCGACCTCGCCGACCTGGCGTCGGTCCGCGCGTTCGCGGAGCGGTACGGCGACGCGCCCCTCGACATCCTGGTCAACAACGCCGGGGTGATGGCCATCCCGCATCGCACGACCGCCGACGGCTTCGAGATGCAGTTCGGCACCAACCACCTCGGGCACTTCGCCCTCACCGGCCTCCTGCTGCCCGCGCTGCGCTCCGCCGAGGCGCCCCGCGTGGTCTCGGTGACGTCGGGGTTCGCGTGGTCCGGGCGGCTGGACTTCGACGACCTGCAGGGCGAGCGCCGCTACCGCAAGTGGAACGCCTACGCCCAGTCCAAGCTCGCCAACCTGGTGTTCGCGCGGGAGCTGGACCGCCGCGTCCCCGAGGTGACCAGCGTCGCCGCGCATCCCGGTTACGCCGCGACCAACCTCCAGCAGACCGGTCCCAGGATGCAGGGCAGCAAGCTCATGGAGAAGGCCACCGGCCTGGGCAACGCCGTGGTCGCCCAGTCCGCCGCCGCGGGCGCCCTGCCGTCCCTCTACGCCGCCACCGCCCCGGACGTCCACGGCGGCGCCTGCTACGGCCCCCGCATCCTCCAGTTCCGCGGTGCCCCCATCGAGGTGGTCACGCCCCCGCGGGCGAACCGCCCGGAGCAGGCCGCGCGCCTCTGGGACGTCTCCGAGACCCTCACCGGCGTCGCCTACGCGACCGCCGCGCCCTAAGACACCGCGCCCTCGGCCGCCGCGCCCTCGGACACCGGGCGCAGCCCCCGCGTCGCCTGGGCCAGGGTCGCCGCGATGACCGCCTCGGCGTCGCCGGGCGTCCGCTGCGCGATGCGCGCCGCCGCGTCGACCATCCCCTGGATCAGCTCGGCGCGCAGCGCGGCGTCGGCGACGCCCGCCTCCTCCAGCGCGGCGACGAGCGGCCGCAGCAGCTGCGCGTGCCCCGTCCGGATGCGCTCCAGGGCCGGTTCGGCGAGCGCGTGCTCGGCAAGCGCGACCGCGGCGGCGTGCCGCCCGTCGGTCATGACGCCGAGCTGCACCCGGACGTAGGCCCCGACCTTGCCCTCCAGGTCGCCGGGACCGTCCAGGGCCTCCTCGACGAGGGACGCCCACCGCGGCAGCTCAGCCTCGACGATCGCCGCGACCAGATCGTCCTTCGACCGGAAGTACTCGTACAGGCCCGGCCGCGACAGCCCGACGCGCCGCGCCAGCTCCGCCAGCGACAGCGCCTCGATGCCCTCCTCGGCCACGAGGGTGCGCGCCGCGTCGAGCAGCGTCCGCAACTGCCGCGCGCGGTGCTCCGCGACGGTCGGCTCACTGATCTTCGGCACGCCACCATCCTACGTACCCGGACTACCCACAGGTAGGTCGCCGGGGCCGCGCCGCCGTCAAGGGGCGCGGGTGATGTCCCAGTCGAGGGTGGCCGGGATCGCGCCCTCAAGGGTGAGGAGCCAGCGCTTCACCTCGACCCCGGAGCCGCCGCTGTAGCCGCCGAGGCCGTTCGAGGCGACCACCCGGTGGCAGGGCACGATCAGCGGGATCGGGTTGGACCCCATCACCTGCCCGATGACCTGCGCGTGGAGGCCCGTGCCGCTGCGGTCGCCGAGCTCGCCGTAGGTGACGACCTGCCCGTACCGGACCGACTCGTAGAGCGTCCCCAGCACCTGCCGCTGGACGTCGGAGGTCAGGCGCCAGTCGATCGGGACCTCGAAGTCCTTCAGATCGCCCGCGAAGTAGTCGCGGAGGCCGGACAGGACCGGCGCCAGCCGCCCCGGGGCCTCCACCACGGGCAGGCCCGCGGCCTTCGCGGTGCGGGCGCGGTTCGCGGGCGTGTCGCGGAAGTGCAGCGACACGACCCCCGCCTCGGTCTCGGCGACGAGCAGGCGGCCGAGCACGGTCTCGACCGTGCCGAACGCGAGTGTCTCGGTCATGCTCGCTCCTTCCGGTGTCTCCAGCGTCCCCGGGGTCAGTACCAGTCGCATGGGTCAACACCAAGGGCCGCCATCACGTTGCAAGGGCCCGGTGGAGGCGGGCGGCCTCCGTGACCAGGCGGGTCGAACCGCCCCGGGCGGCGACGTCCGCGACGGCGGGGATCGCCCCCTTCGCCCCCGTGGCCTCGGCCGCGCGGGTCGCCAGGGTGAGCAGGGCCGGGGCGCCGGCCGCGGCGGACTCGCCGGGGCCGGGGAGGAGGTGCGGCAGGGCGGCTGCGAGCGTCGCCCAGACGTCGGCGCCCGCACCGGCGTCGGCCGCCTCCGTCAGTGCCCGCACGATGCGCGGCAGAGGGGCGCCGTCGAGGACGTGGAGCCTGCTGAGGGCCGTGCCGGTATCGGGCGCGGGGAGGGCGCCCCGGGCGCTGAGGACCAGGAACGCCCCGACGGCGTCGGCGCGCACCCCGTCGTGCGGGCTCGTCAGCGCGAGGGCGAGGAGCGTCGCGGTCGCCGGGCCCGCGGGGCCGTCCGCCTCCGCCACGTCGTTCATGACGGGGCCCAGCCCCCAGTCGAAGTCGGCGGTTCCCGCGATGTGGGGGAGGAGGTGGGCGGCGGCGACCTCGCGGTGCGACGGCAGGACCGACGGCCAGAAGCCGCTGAGCCCGTCGAAGCGCAGCGGCGGGAAGTACGTCCGGCGCCCCTCGGGAAGGGTGCACAGGTAGGCGATATCGGGGTCGGCGGCCGCGTCCGGCGTGGACGAGACACGGATCGCCAGGCGCTCCGCGATGCCGCGCCAGCCGCCGGGCGCCGGGTCGGCCTTGCCGAGTTCGCACTCCACGGCCGGGTCGCCGAGCCCTCCCCGGGCGAGCCAGGACGCCGCGGTCCGGCCGGCCTTGGACGTCAGCGCCTTCGCGCGGGCCGCGGCGGACGGGTCGGTCTCCCGGGGCAGGCGGAGCAGCGCCTGCAGCAGGTCGGACCGCGCCGGCTCGACCCCGGCCTCCGCCAGCCGTTCGAGCCGGTCCAGCAGGACGTCCGGGGCGACGTGGCCGCCGCCCTCGGTCGGAGTCGCGAGCAGCAGCGGCACCCGGCCCAAAGCGGACCCGGTCTCGCGCATGCGCCAGAGAAGGAAGCGCTCCATCAGCGGTATGCGGGTGCCCGCGGGCTCTTCGTCCCAGCTCTGGAACGCGGAACGGAGCCTGGCCCCCGGCGACCGGCCCGAGCCGGTGGCGAACAGGCTGCGGACGGCGGACTGGACCCAGTCGTTCCCCATCCAGACGCGGGTGTGCCGGTCGACCTCGGGCGCCGCGAGCCACGGCGCGATGTCGGAGACGGGACCGCGCAGGGCCTCGCGGACCGCGGCGGAGTCGGCGTACGCGAACTCGACCAGCGCGGCGAGGAACCGCTCGACGGACCGCCACTCCTGGGCGGCGCGCATGTGGACGGTGAATTCCTCGGCGATTTCGGCGAGCGAGCCGATCGGCGCGGGCCACTCGCGCGGGACGAAGGGCGGCGGCTCCGGGACGGGTTCGGGTTCCGCCGGGGCGGCGGTCCCGCCGAACGCCTCGGCGATCGCCGCGCGGAGCTCGGCGGGGAGGGCGGCGGCCGCGTCCCGGACCTCCGCGCGGGCGGGCTCGCCGGCCCGCGCGGCGTGCTTCACCGCGATCTTGACGGCGCGCTCCCGCAGGTCGAGGGCCTCGGAGCGGAAGGCCGCGGTGAGCGCGGTGACCGTGGCGTCGACCCGGTCGCGCTTGCGGGCCGTCCGGTCCAGCCAGGTCAGCGCGCCGCGCAGGAACTTGCGCTCGGGACGGAACAGCAGCGCCCCCACCGCCTCCTCGAAGAGCGCGGCGTCGAGCGCGCCCAGGTCGTCGGCCTGGCGGACCGTCCGCAGCGCCAGGTCGGCGACGGTCGAGGGCGCGACGGGCAGCAGCCGGACGTAGTCCCGCACGCGGGCGACGGCCTCGTCGGCGGTGGGCTCCAGCCCGTTGTGCAGGCGGACGAACCAGCGCAGCTCGTGCGGCCTCCCGCCGCGGAGGAACCGGCCGACGCACCCGTCGAGGAGCGGCTCCCGCTCGATCCGGCCGTCGCGGGCGAGGGACACCAGGGCGCCGATCCACGTCTGCTCGTTCCAGGTGGCCGCGTCCGCCCGGGTCGCGTCCTCGGCGAGGAGGGCGCCCACCCCGTCCACCTCGAAGAGCCTGGGGAGGAGCGGGACCAGGAACGGATCCCCGGCCAGTCCGCCCGGGCGGCCGCCCTCGGCCGCCCAGCCTGCGACGAACCCGTCCGACTCCGGGGGCGGTGCACCGGCGGACCTGGTCAGGGCAGCCGAGAGATGCCACAGGAACCACGTGTCCCCGGAAACGCGTATCCGGGCGGCGACGCGGCGGCCGACCTCCGCGCGCCACGCGTCCGGGCGGCCCGCCGTCACCGCGCACAGCGCCGCGCAGAGGCCGGCGAACCCGTCCTGCGCCCACCAGAGCCGCAGCTCCCGCCGGCACAGCCAGGCCGCCGCGGCCGCCGGGCCGCCGATCGTGCCCGCCCCGGCCAGCAGCAGGGGCTCCTGCGCCTCCCAGCCCAGGAACCCGAACTGGGAGCCGGACCGCATCGCCTTCAGCGCGCCCGGCAGCTCCTTGGCGACCTCGCGCCGCCCCGGCTCGTCCAGCGCGGTGACGAGGCCGACCATCCGGTCCCGGTCGCCGGCGTCGATCGCCTTCCGCACGTCGTCCCACGCGCTCATCGGGCGGCCTCCGCCCCTGCGGCGCCTGCATGACGGGCGGCCGCGGCGCCCTCGCGGCGGACGATGCCCGCGGCGAGGACGTGCTTGCACGGCCCCCGTTCCCCGCGATGGTCGTACCACCACGGGCACGTGCACGTCGCGTGCCCCTCCATGAAGCGGACCCTGCGCTCCTGCTCGTTGCTCAGCACGACCGCCGTGTCGCCGGACGCGAGCCGCACGGCCCCGGCCTCCACGAGCGCCCGCGCCGCGCGCAGCCGCGGGTTGAGGTCGGCGACCCGCGCCGGGTCGTAGGGGAGTTCGCGGTGGAAGTACGCGGCCTCCGCGGTGTCGAAGCCGACGCGGCCGGACGTGCCCAGCTGGGTCAGCGCCGCCTTCGTCCTGGCCGGGGTGAGGCCGGAGCGCTCGGCGAGCAGGTCGGGTTCGACCCGCGGCTCGAAGGACAGCAGCGCGCCGATCAGGTCGGCGTCCGCCGCGGCCTCGTCGGTGGAGAGGGCGTCCAGCACGGCGCCCTCCCCGGAGAAGCCCCGCCCGTGGCCGGGCGACAGCGTCAGGACGTACCGCATCCCGGGCAGCTCCAGTTCCCAGACGCTCGACACCGGCCCGCTCTGGGCCCCGGCGGTCGGCCCGTAGACGCGCAGGGCCGTGGCGAAGCGGAGCAGCGGCAGCATCGTCCGCAGGCGGTCGGGACCGGCCAGGCACACCGCGCCGGGGGACGGGCGGGAGGTGAGCCGCAGCGTCCGCCCCGCGGGCACGGCCCACAGCGCGCCGCGCGGCGCGCGGGGCATCGAGCGCAGGAAGCGCACGGCGTCCGCCGCGGCCAGCTCGCCGCGCGGATCGAACCCGGCCGTGAGCACCTGGACCTCGGCGAAACCCCGGAGCCACCGGTCGGGCAGCGGCACCTTCTTCTCCACGACCGCGCCGTCCATCGTGGTCACGGCCAGTTCGTCGGCGCCGACCGCCAGGTGCAGCGGATCGGAGCCGCCCACGTGGGCGAGGGCCTCGCGCAGCGGGCCGTTCACGTCCACGTTGGTCGTGCCCCGGTCGTGGACCTCACCGTCCATCGCGGCCTCCAGCACGTCCAGCCGGGCGTACACGCCGCCGCACGCGGAGAACGACTCCATCCGCAGCCGGTCGCCGTTGCACGTGACGACCGGGTCGCGGAAGGCGCTCGGCCGCGGCTGGAAGTACCGGGTCCTAGCGACGTCCGCCAGCCCGAGCAGCGCCGCCGCGGCCGGCGCGGGCCGGGTGAGGACGCCGCTGAAGAAGTGCGGGTGCGCCCGCGGCCCGCCGCTCGTCGTCCCGCCGGAGGTGGAGAGGCCGAGGAGCCCCCCGTCCAGTCCGGACGGCCGCGTGTAGGTGTACGACTGCGCGGCCCCTGCCGCCGCTGTGCTGCTCGCCATGCGGTGAAGGTAGAGGCGGCCGCCGACAAATCATGTCGGAACGGAGGATCCCGCCGTCCGGGCGTCGGGCGGGGTCGTGGCCGGACCCGGCCGGAGCGGGGGTAGGCTCGGTGACGTGCGACGGTTCTTCACCCCGGGCTGGCTCGCGCTGCACACCCTGGCGATCGTGCTGTGCGGCGCGTTCCTCGCCTTCGGCTGGTGGCAGTTCGACCGCGCCCAGAGCGGCAACGACCGCAGCTGGGCCTACACCTTCGAGTGGCCGATCTTCGCGCTGTTCGTGGTCGTGATGTGGATCAAGATGATCCGCGACGAGCGCAGCGGCGCCGCCCCGGCCCCCAAGGTGATCGAGGAGCCCGCGGAGGCCGAGGTCAAGCAGGAGATCATCCGGCAGCAGGAGGACGAGGACCCGGCCCTCGCCGCCTACAACCGGTACCTCGCGCGGCTCAACTCGCAGGGCGGCGGGCGCCGCTGACCCGGCCGCGCCGGGACGCTCCCGGGCGGGCCGCCGACGAAAGGTGTGATCTGTGGAAGGCGCGGTGACCAGGTACCGGATCCTGGCCATGGTGGTCGGCACGCTGCTCGTGCTGCTGACGATCGGCATGGTGCTGAAGTACGGTCCGACCGACATGCCGGAGATGGTGGGCATCGTCTCGCCCATCCACGGCTTCTTCTACATGGTCTACCTGGTGGGCGCCTACGACCTGTGGCGGCGCACCGGCTGGCCGCTGAGCAAGATGGTGCTGATCGTCCTCGGCGGCGTCGTGCCCCTGATGACCTTCTTCGTCGAACGCCGCATCGTGCAAGAGGCGCGCGCGCTGCCCGCCGCGGAGGCCGGCGCGAGCGCCTGACCCGTCCGCCCGGCCCTGGGCTGCCGCGGTGTGCCGCGTCCGCCGCGCCCGTGAGGCCGCGCGGCTTCGGCCACCGCACGCCGAGCCGAGAGCCCGTGGCATCGGCGTCGGCGTCGTCCACGGGCAGGTTGGGCCTGCAGGTGTGAACCGGGCCCGTGGCGTTGCACGGGCCCGGCTCCGCGGTCATCCCTGCAGTGACCGCGCCGGCGGCCGGGACGGGGGTCGGACGGAGTTCCGGCCGCCTGGGGTGTTCATCGGCGGAATGCCGGTTCTGCTTCGGGTCGCCTCTCACCTCCTTTCCGTTCGCGCCGGGCGGCGTGCCCGCCCGGTGCCCGGGGGAGAGCGCCTGCGCGGCGCCCCGGTGTCCGGGGCCGGGCCGGCGGCACGGCTCGGGTGATGCCGCCGGCCCGGCCGGTGGGGG